>JALOTT010000380.1 GCA_025457745.1 Verrucomicrobiota bacterium | reverse complement strand
ATTTTCATAACTAACCTTTCTTGGTTGGCGGCGTGAACCCAGCGCCGGGCCGTTATTATTATTTCAGTTTCGGTTCACTGTTATAGCCCGGTACCAACCGCACCCAAAGATCAGCCCCCCGCGAAGCCGTGGCAATAACTTAGAGCCATTTGCGGCCACGATTTGCCACGGATAACATTCCGTAAAAAAACGGGAACCGCGTGCCCTGGAGCATTTCCAACAGGTGTGTCCGCGCGACTGTCTCGTGAACCATGACCACCCCTGCCAGAAATATGGACAGCCCGCCTGACCCGCTGGGTAACCTGAGCCTTAACCGCTTGTCGGCCACACAACCGCCGGGCTATCGTGCTGGCCATGGAACTTGCCCGCAACGCGCGGATTTACGTGGCCGGTCACGGTGGCCTCGTGGGGAGCGCCATCTGGCGCGAATTGCAACGACGCGGCTTCACCCATCTGGCCGGCCGCACGCACGCTGAACTCGACTTGCTCGATGCCGGCGCCGTTCGGGAGTTTTACGACAGGGAAAAACCAGAATTCGTCTTCGTGGCCGCCGCGCGTGTCGGCGGCATCCTGGCGAACGACCGCCGTCCGGCCGGGTTCCTTTACGAAAATCTGCAAATTCAAAATAACCTCATCCACGGCGGCTGGCGGGCGGGTGTCAAGAAACTGCTTTTTCTCGGCAGCTCCTGCATTTACCCCAAACACGCGCCGCAACCGATGAAGGAAGAATACCTGCTGACCGGGCCGCTGGAACCGACCAACGAGTGGTACGCCATTGCCAAGATTGCCGGCATCAAAATGTGCCAGGCCTATCGCCGCCAGTACGGCTGCGATTTCATCAGCGCCATGCCAACCAACATGTACGGCGCGAACGATAATTACGACCTGCAGTCCTCGCACGTCCTGCCCGCGCTCATCCGGAAATTTCACGAAGCGAAAGTCAGCGGCGCCGGCACGGTCACCTGCTGGGGCACGGGCGCACCGTTGCGCGAATTCCTGCACGCCGACGACCTGGCGCGCGCGTGTGTCTTCCTCATGGAAAACTACAGCGACGAGCAATTCATCAACGTGGGCTACGGCACCGACATTTCCATCCGCGAGGCGGCGGAACTCATCAAACACATTGTCGGTTTCCGGGGGGAAGTGGTCTGGGATTCCTCCAAACCGGACGGCACGCCGCGCAAGTTGATGGACAGCTCCCGCCTGTTCGCGCTCGGCTGGAAGCCGCAGGTGGACCTCGAAACCGGACTCCGTCTCGCGTACGAAGATTTTTTGCGCCACAGTCGCCAACCGCCGGCACGCTCCGTGCCGACGCAGGTTGATGGTAAAGCAGTGTAAACACTTCCGGTGCTCCAAGAGAACCCCCGGCTCAAAAGAGGACTAAAATTGTTTCAGCAACATCACTTCGCCACGCTTGAGCCACCCGGAGCGGCGGTTGTCGTCCGTCACTTGCAGCCAGTCGTCCTTGCGGTCGAGCACGCGCAACTCGGCGCCATCGTGGGCTGTGAACGCGCTTGGGGATTCGTTGAATGGCCCGTTATGCACCGTCACCTCGCGCGCCGTGACGACGGCGGATTCCGCGCCGGTTTGAGTTGCCAGCGCCAGACCCAGGCACCCGCCAAACGTCACCGTAGCTATGGCGGCGGCGAGGGTGAGGGTGCGCAATGATTGGGCGAACCTCGGCCGCAGTTGGACGGCCGCCAGCGAAACGAACGTCAACCAGAGCGCCCCCGCGGCCAGCGCCGTCCATTCATTCAGGCTCAAGGTGTCGAGCCAGCGGTCCACCCGGCCCATGCGGCGCGTGGGGCCTTGCACCTGGTTGCGGGTGAATTGGAGGTTGGCGCGCACGTCCGGGTCGCGCGGCGCGAGTTGCTCCGCCTGGCGATACGCCACGAGCGCACGGCCAATCTGGGCGGATTTGAACAACGCATTACCGAGGTTGAAATAAAGCGCGTGCGATGCGACACCGCTTTGGCGGATGGATTCATATGCGGCAGCGGCGTCCGTGAATTTTCCCTGCTCGTAAAGCCTGTTGGCGGATTCGAATTCAGAAAATCGCAGACCGGGTTGGGCGCGTCACTCCGTGCGCGCCGCGGCTCCAGACCTCCGCTTCCGCCGGCGCACACGGAGTGACGCGCCCGACCGCCATGCCTTCGAGAACTTTCATGCCTTTAGCTCCCGCAATTCGCGCAGCGCCGTTTCGAGCCTGGGCACGATGGCTGCGAGTTCCTGCTCCGAGCGCACGGGTGCGTAGCGCGCGAGGTTGGCGGCTTGAAACAATTCATGCAGCGTGGCGCGTGTGCCGTCCGGCAATCCGCGCGGCCGCAATTTTTCATCCACCACCGCCTCGGTGATGGACGACGCGGGACAATCGAGCCGCTCGCCAATTTGTTCCTGCAACAAGTGAACGAGCGCAGCGAAGAAGGCGTCGGAATTTTTGTCCGCCGCGTGCCGCCGCAATTCTTCCAATCCGCTGCGAATGACCTGGGCGACCTGTCGTTGGCGGCGCAACCGCGGATTGTTGGCGAGCGATTCCGTGCGTTTGCGCCAGCCCAAAGCCAATAGAAACGCCAGCACGGGCGCACTCTGCGCAGCCACAAACCACGGGCGCAGCACCAGCGGCGGGCCGACTTGGGCCAGCGTTCCGGGCCGGGGTTTGATGTGGACGATGTCCTGCGCGGGCGGCGGTTCTTGGGCGGAGGAATTTCTCGTGGCGGCGATGACGGGAGCGGGCGTGGCGCCGCCGGGACGCACGGTCAACGGCACGGCGGGGTGCGCCAACGTTTGGTAGGCTCTCGCGTCGGGATCGAAAAAGGAAAAGGAAAACGCCGGCAATTCGTGGACATCCGTGCTTTGCGGCGTGACGATCTGCTCGAAGGTTTTTGTGCCTTGCAGGCCGAGCTGGTCGGCGAGTTCGAGGTTGACCGTGGGTGGGTAGGCTTTGAAATCCTTCCACGCGCTTTGCTCCGGTAACGTCAGGGCATCAAGCGACCCGCGACCGGAAATCTGCACGCGCACAGTGACCGGGTCGCCGGTGGCGACGTTGGTCGGGCCGGCGGTGACGTTCATGGTGTAGCTGCCGACCGCGCCGTTGAAACCCGGCGGGACGTTTTCAACTGGCAATGGAAGCGACTGAACCGTTTCCGTATCCGTGGCGATGCTGAGTTGCCTGCGCTCGCCGGAATTGAATGGGTCATCGAACCCGAACTGCTCGAAGAACGGGTTGCGACGGCGATTTTGCGATGGAAGCTGGACTACGACGGCGGCGGTGACCGGACCGACGGTCAACGGGCCGGTCTTGATGGCTTTTAGCGCCATGGCCGCCGGCAAGACGTTGTAAACGGCATTGCCGATTTGCACCTGCCGCTGCTGCCCGGCGGCGATCTTGCCCAGGGTGGTGAACCCGTCCGCCGGCGTCGCCGTGAGCTGCGGCTGGCCGGCGATCTGCACCCCCTGCCGGAAATAAAATTGCAACTCCGCCGCGATGACTTCGCCGAGGTAAACTTCCTTCTTCGGCAGGATGAGTTTGAGAAAGGCGGGTTGCGTGCCGGCGTTCACAGCCTCGGGTGGGGGAGCGCCAGGCTGGAGCACTTTCAGTTTGAGCGGTAACGAGGTCATCTTCTGGCCGCCAAGAGTCACGGTGAGGGCTGGAATCGTAAAGTCGCCGGCTTGACGCGGCGTGACCTGGAAATTGTGTGTGACGGACGAACTGGTCTGCCCGTTCACGAAACTGAACTGGCTCGACGGACCAATGTAGTTGATTTGCAGGTTCGCAATCGCCGGCAGCGCGGGTACGTCATTGGGCGAAGCGCCGTCAAAGGTAAGCGAAAGCGACGCGCTTTCGCCCAGCGTAATCGTGCTGCGGTCGAGCGACGCGCTGAACTTTGCCGCGTGCAGGGGCACGGCCAGGAAGCACAGCGCCGCGCCAAGACAAAACGCCGCCCACCGCAGAGAATTTTGTCTGCGGTCGCGCGCGAATGCTGGCTGTTGCAGGTGTTTCAAATTGGCGCTCGCGATCTTCAAGCCCCGCATCTTTTAGCGGTCGCTATATGGACAAAGCCAGCGCGGATTTGTTCGGAGGAACTTTTTAGTGGGGCAGCCGTCTCGGCTGCCATCGTTCCGGCAACCGTCCCGGTTGCAGGATCGGCCGCAGGCGGGACGTCTCCGCCGCTACGGGTGAATTTCAATCGTGTCGCCGGGTTCGAGCGGCAAATCCTCGCCGCGCAGCAAGGTTTTGGGGTCAACGGGAATCCGCCCGCTCTGGCGGATGACCACGATGGTTCGGGGATCGCGCGCGTCCGCGTAGCCCGCCGCGGCGATGGCTTGGGCCAGCGTGAGGCCGTTGGCCCAGGCGATTTCCGGCTGACGCACCGGGCCGAGGAATCGGATGTTGACGCGCCGCGCTTCTTCGGCCTGGGCAATCCCCTGTCGTTGTCCCGCGGCAAAAGCCTCGCGCGCCTGTTTGTCCGACTTGGAATTAGTCGTGCAGCCGGGCAAGGCCAGCACCAACAGCAAAGATACATTGGTCAACCAGCTCATCGTCGTTCAATAACTCGCCGGCACTTCCGGCAACACCTCGACACAACATGAGATCGCGCCGGCTGCAAAGCCGCGACATTCGACCGCTTCAACGCTTGGGTGGCTTTGCGCCGCGGCGGCCGCGCGCGCTCTGCGCGACTTTCGCCATTTCCTCCAACCGGTAAGAGAGGCTGTAATTTCGTTTGGTCAAGCCAAGCCTTCGTCGGCTCACTTCGCGCTTTGCAATCATGTGTCTCAGACAAAAGGAGCCCGCCACCTGCGGTTGTCCGCACACGATGCACCTGCCTTCCTTTTGACGGCGCAACTGGTACCTCCTTTGCCGCGACACGGACAGGTCGGTGAATTCATCTTTGATTCTGACGCGATAATGTTTTTTCTTCATCAAAGCGCGGCTATCTTGTCCGGCTAGCGTTCACGTTGTCAATCCATCCGCGTATGACGGCGCGCATCTGTTCGGCGGCGTTGAGCCGGGGTTTGACATGCTTAAGGCTGAACCACGGCAACATGCCCAGCAAATCTGGCGTCACCAAAATCTGCCCATCGCAATCCGTCCCCGCGCCGATGCCGATGGTGGGAATCGGGATCCGCCGGGAAATTTCCCCGGCGACTGGCGCGGTGACGAGTTCGAGCACAATCGCGAACGCCCCGGCAGCCACCAACGCGTCCGCATCCGCGAGCAGGGCTTGGTGCTCAGGTTCCTTTTTGCCTTTGACGTGGTATCCGCCTTCCTCACGCACGTGTTGCGGTAACATGCCGAGGTGCCCACAGAAAGGAATTCCCGCCGCCACGATCGCGCGAACCTGCCCGATGATTTCGCGCCCACCCTCGGCTTTCACAGCTTCCGCACCGGCAACCACAAGGCGGTTGGCATTTTTTACCGAGCGGGCGACCGTTTCGTAGCTGCGATACGGCATGTCGGCCACGAGCAGCGCGCGCGGTTTGGCGCGGGCGGCGGCGCGAACGTGATGCTCCATCTCGGCCATCGTCACGTGCGTGGTGTCCGGGTGGCCGAGCACCACCATGCCGAGCGAATCACCCACGAGGATGAACGGGATGCCGACTTCGTCGAGTAATCGCGTCATGGGAAAATCGTAGGCCGTGAGCGCGGCAACCTTCTTGCCGCGCGCTTTCATGGCGCGGATGGTTTCAGCGGTGATCTTGTTCTGGTTCATTGCAGTTGTAGCCGCGTTCGTGAGAACGCGGAACTCCACCGACTCACGTCAGCGGCTACTTGCCAAAGCTACCCAGCAATTCTTCCGCGCTCACGGTGGCCGTGCCGACCTTGCCGACGACGATGCCGGCCGCGTGGTTGGAAAGCATGGCCGCCTCGACCGGCGACGCCCCGGCGGCAATCGCCAGCGTGAAGGTCGCGATGACCGTGTCGCCCGCGCCGGATACGTCGAAAACTTCCTGCGCCACGGTCGGGATGTGAAACGGTTTCTGGCCGCGCTGACACAGCAACATGCCCAGTTCGCCCAACGTGATCAGCAATACGGCGGGGCGCAGCTCGTTCAACAAACGGCTGGCAACCTGCATCAGATTTGCGTCGGCGAGCGGATTGTGGTGGCGCGTGTCGTCGGCGAGGTTCGCCAGTTCGAAGGCCTCTTTGCGATTGGGCGTGATGAGCGACAGGCCGGAGAGAT
>JALOTT010000055.1 GCA_025457745.1 Verrucomicrobiota bacterium | reverse complement strand
GGCTACGCAACCACGGCAGCAACTCATGCCGGATTCGATTTCGTTGGAAGTCGAGCGAGGTGTTGCTGGCATCCTCACGGAAGCGGACGCGATATTTACGGGCGAACTGTTTCAAGTCTGCTTTGCTCACGTTCAACAGCGGGCGGACGAGCTGGATCGCGGAATTGGCCGGAGATGGCGAGTGCCATTTCATTCCCGCCAAACCCTCGCCGCCCGCGCCGCGCAACCATCGGAGAAAGAACAATTCCACCTGATCATCGGCATGATGGGCCAGCGCCACCTTGCGAATCTTGAGCCGCCGGGCCGTGCGTGCCAGAAACTCATGCCGCAGGTGGCGCGCCGCCATTTCAATGGACAGCCCGTGCTCTTGCGCGTGCGCCCGCACGTTGGCCCGTTCGGCGACGCAAGGCAGCTTCAGCCGCGCCGACATTGCGCGCACGAACCGCTCATCCGCGTTGCTGTCGCGCCCCCGGAGTTGGTGATTGAGGTGCGCGAGGGTCAGCTTCCACCGATTTTTAACCGCCAACTCGTGCAGCAGGTGGAGCAACGCCACAGAATCCAACCCGCCCGAAACCGCCACGAGAACCCGCTCTCCACGCGACAGGAGTTTTCGCGCGCGGATGGATTGCTCGATTTGGTCCAACAGGTTTGTCACGCGGTCATGTTAATGTTTCGTCAGGAACCGGGGCAAGGCGATTGGCAAAAGAGCGCGGAATTCATTCCGCATCCCCGCGATTTACGGATGGCGACGCGGAATGAATTCCGCGCTCCAACTCAGTCCCGGAAATTCTGGAATTGCAACGCCACGGGAAAATCTTCCGCCCGCACCGCTGCCATCACCGTCTGCAATTCATCCCGGCTCTTGCCCGTCACACGCACCTGCCTTTCCTGAATCTGGGTTGTGACCTTGAATTTCCCGTCGCGGATGAAGCCGGTGATTTGCTTGGCCACCTCCGTTTCGATGCCCTGCCTGACTTTGATCACCTGGCGTGCGTGACCCAACGGGGAGATGTCCGGCGGACATTGCTCCACGCTTTTCAGGCCGATGCTGCGTTTGGTGATCTTGCCGATGACAATCTCAACCAGTTGTTTCATCTGGAACTGGTCCCCGGCGGAAAGTTTGATCTCATTTTTTTCGAGCACGATCTCGGCGTTGCTCCCTTTGAAATCAAAGCGGTTGGCCAGTTCCTTTTTGGCGGTGTTCACGGCGTTCTCGATTTCCATCGAGTTGACCTGGCTGACAATGTCGAATGACGGCATGCGCAGATGTTAATTCATCGAGGAGGAATGAAAAGAATTTTGAAACGCGTGATTGGAGCGCCGGTCGGCAAAACTCCAGTCCCACCAACTCCCATTGTTTGACAATCAGCCCACGCCCGACCATCCTTCGTCCATGAAAACACTCGCTTTGCTAGCTGCGCTATTGCTGTTTCAAATCGCCGCCGCCCGCGCCGAGTCCATCTACGACATCAAGGTCAAAGATATTGACGGCAAGGACACCACTTTGGGCGACTACAAAGGCAAGGTGTTCCTCATCGTCAACGTCGCTTCCAAGTGCGGATACACGAAGCAATACACCGCCCTCGAAGCGATCTGCCAAAAATACAAGGCCAAGGGGTTCGTGGTGCTCGGCTTCCCGTGCAACCAGTTCGGCGGACAAGAGCCGGGTACCAACGAAGAGATCAAGCAATTCTGCTCCAGCAAATTCAACGTCACCTTTCCCCTGTTCGACAAAATCGAGGTTAACGGTGACAAACGCCACGCACTCTACGTCGCGCTCGCGGGCAAGAACTCGCCGTTCCCCGGCGACATCAAGTGGAACTTCAGCAAATTCCTCATCGGCAAGGATGGCAAGATTCTCAAACGCTTTGAATCCAGTGCCGCGCCCGACTCGCCGGCAGTGATTGAAGCCATCGAAGCGGCGCTCGCGGCAAAATAATGTCACCGGCAGATTTCCGGGGATTTGCCGTCTATCATAAGCGCCGTAGCCGCCGCTGTGAGGCAGCGGGCGGGGCAGAAACCTAAAAATCTGCCTTCTCAAGTCGGCGGCTACGGGACTAAAAATATTGTCGCGCGGCGCGCGGCAATTTAGCAAAGAGGCGATTGACATTGGAAACGGTCAGGCTAAGACTGCCCGCATGAAGTCAGACGAGAAGCGATTCTCCGTGAACGCGCAGCTTCAAAACAAACTAACTCCCATCTGTTTATGAATAACTTGATTGAACGGGCCAAAGCCATCCTCCTGAATCCCAAACCGGCCTGGGAAACCATCAAAGGCGAAACCACAACCGTCGGACAGGTTTATGCGGGTTTCTTGGTGCCGCTGGCCGCCATCCCGGCCGGGGCCATGTTGATTCGACACGTCCTGTTCGGTGGCTTCTATTCCATCGGCCGGGCGCTGGTCGCAGCCATTCTTTCCTATGGCTTGACGCTGGTGAGCATTTTCATCGCGGGCAAAGTGATTGACGCGCTGGCGCCGACCTTTGGCGCGACCAAAAACAACCTGAACGCCTTCAAAGTCGCGGCGTATTCGTGGACGCCGGCCCTGATCGCGGGAATCCTCGGCATCGTTCCGTTCCTGGCGCCGCTCGGTTTGCTGGCCGGCCTTTACGGCATCTATCTGCTTTACCTCGGCGTGTTGGTTTTGATGGCGTGCCCGCCGGAAAAGGCCGTGGCCTACACGATTGTCTGCGTGGTGGCGATGATCGTGCTCTTTACGATTACCGGGGCCATCGTGGCGGGAGTGACGGTGGGCTTCGGGGCGTACCCGCATTACGGAAATTTCGGCCGCAGCAAGGTTGCCGAGAGAATGATCGAGGCCGGTCTGGCCCGGGAAGGAGTCAAAGCCAAGGTGGACACCGCGGAAGGCAAAGTAACGATCGAGACGAAAGAAGGTGACGCCACTTATGCCGCCGGAGCAGACGTGAAAATTCCCCACGATTTTCCGAAGGACGTGTTTGTGTATAGCGGAGCAAAAGTCCTGAGTTCGATGACGGTGCCAAAAGGCTCCCATCTGATGCTCCAGACCAAGGATTCAGCCGACAAGATTCTCGATGCCTACAAGAGCAAGATGACCGCGGCGGGTTGGCAGGAGGAATCGAGCATGAATCAAACCGGGGTCTCCATGCTGTCCTACAAGAAAGCAGAGCGGACGGCAGGCGTGGTCGTTATGACCGCTGACAACAAGACCACCATCCAGCTTACCATCTCGAGCGAGTAGGCGGCTTCGGGCTTCTTTCGTCATTCGCCATTCGAGCTTCGGAATTCGGACTGATATCTCACTCCTCCCCGTCGTAGCACTCCGCCGGTGTCACGCGCACGGGCTTGGGCTGGCCGGGGAACTTCCATTTGTCGCTGTCCGGGTAATGGCAGGAATCGGACGCGGGATTGTCCGCGATGACGTAGTAAATCAAATCCACCGCGCCGGTGTTGGTCAATTGATGCGGTTCGCCCGGCGGATGTACGAAACAATCGCCTTCGCGCACCTCGACTTTCCCGGCTGGCGTGCGCACCTGGCCGCGGCCCGAAACCACCATGTAAAATTCCCACTGCGCGGAATGGGCGTGATAGGGCCAGTTCACGGCGCGCGGCGGCAGGCGCACCAGTTCCACTTCAAACGGGCACGCCGCGCCATGCGACTTCTCCCCGTTGCCGGCCCAGATTGCCGCCGAGATGTTCTGGCGGAACAGGCGGAAGCGGCCTTTGGGTGATGCGGTTTCGTCCGCCGGGACGGTGGTGAGGTTTATCTTTTTCATCAGCGGATTCGGGTCCGTGTTGGTCTTCATCCTACCGCACTCATGCCAAATGCAAAACGAAATCAGGCGGGGCGCGGCGGATCCGACACTGCCACCAAGACAGTGGGGCAGCCGTCCCGGCTGTCGAAGTCCCAGCAGCCGTCTCGGTTGCCGTTAGTGCGGCGTTGGCCACCAGCCGGGACAGTCGGTGTGACTATCGCAGGCGGGACGCTCTGCGCCACTGCGCGAGTTGGATTCACGCATGATCTGTTTTGGCATCACTTCACCGGGCCGCTGGATATGTTGCTGCATGGCCGGACACATTCGTTTTCCAGCGGTCTGCGTTCGTTCGTTTGGGGCGATGCCCCGCGTTGCGGCGGCGTCGTGCGAACTGCCCACTGGTCGGTCGTGGCCAAAGAGCCGGCAACGGTGCGTGGCATGGTGCGCGACCTAAAAAACGCGACGGTGGTCCACCTGCTGAATCTGGATGTACAACGGCTTTCTCCGTTCGAGGACAAAGTGACGCCGGCCTCCGACGTGCGAATCGTGTGTCGCGTGCCGTTCAGCAGCGTGCGCTCTGTGCGCGCGGTGACGACAGATGACGGCGCGACGTGGGGTGAACTTAAATTCGCGTCGCTCGCCGCTGGGAAGCAGCGCACCGTGGAGGTGAACAGCCGCTGAGCGTTGAGCACCTGGAACGTATCGGCAGCTGAACGGGCAGCCTGTTCCAACGCCGACACGGGAAAATCCCGTGAGTCGAGATCGCAGGTGATGGTTTGATCGGTGAACCCAACGCCGCGCACCAACACGCCGCGAACGGACGGCGCGCGGCGGGGCCAATTTGCCAGTTGCTCCTTGGTTTCTTCACTGACCGCGAAACGGGAAGCGCGACGTTGAACGGAAACGCGGTCTGGGCTGGCACCACCCTCCCTCGTGGTTCGGATCATAACGCCACGATCCGCCGCGATGATCACCAAGATGCGCGAATCCTCCTGCAGGATTTCCAGACGGTCGAATTCCCCCAACGCCACGCCTTGCGCCAGCCGCTGTGCCTTCTGGGAAACGAATTCCAGAAACTTGATCCACTGGTCCAGTTCCGCGCACCGCCATTCGTGGAGCACCTCGCCTTGCGCCGAGCAGATCGGGATTCCCTCGATGTTGGGACGGTTGCCTGCCGGCAATTCATCCAACGCTTGCGGGGGAAGCGTGATGGTTGGCGGGCATTTTCTCGCGACAGCCGGGGTCGGAGGAGTCTCTGCACGTAACAAGCAAAGTGAAGAATGCGTGACAAATATGCGCGATTCTGCAACGGCGCACAGAGGCTGTTAACGCGCGCGACGCGCGGCATAGACTTTTTCGTATTCGGCAACCGTTCGATTCCAGGAGAAATCCGCTGCCATTCCATTCCGACGGTAGAGCTGAAGTAGCCTGGCGCTCTGGTAAATTACCAGCGACTTGCGGATCGCTTTGGCCAGAGCCGGCGCTGAATAGGCGGCAAACTTGATGCCGGTCGCTTTCCTTGGATTGGTGGAGGCATCCACGACAGTGTCATCAAGGCCGCCTGTGGTTCGGACAATCGGAATCGTCCCGTAGCGCAGGCTGTACATCTGGTTCAAACCGCAAGGCTCGAACCGGGATGGCATGAGGTAAAAATCGCACCCGGCCTCGATGCGATGCGACAGTCCCTGGTCGTAACCAAGCCGTACGGCGGCCTTGTTGGGAAATCGTTGCGTCAGCTTTTGAAAGGCGCGCTCGTAATCCGTCCCGCCGCTGCCGAGGAGAACAAAATGAATGTCCGCGTTGAGCATCTCCTCCAGCGCGCCCAATTCGATGCTGATTCCTTTCTGCTCCGTCAACCGCGTGATCGCGCCAAAGAGCGGGGTGTTTGGCTTCACCGGCAATTTCATTTCCCTTTGCAGCGCCAATTTGTTCGCTCGCTTGCCAGCCAGTCGCGCCACGGAATACTGATGCTTCAAAAAAGGATTCTGCGTGGTATTCCATTCGTCGTAATCCACGCCGTTGAGAATTCCGAACAAGCGGCTCTGCCGTTTGCGGAGCAGCCAGTCCAAGCCCTCGCCAAACTCTTCGGTCGTAATCTCGCGGGCGTAGCGCGGGCTGACGGTGGTAATTGCGTCGGCGAACGCGATGCCCGCCTTCAGGCAATTCAAATGACCAAAACTCTCGGCCCCCTCCGCTTGAAAGTAAGCGGGAGACAAATTAGTCAACTCATAGGCGTTGCGCGGAAACCAACCCTGATACGCGAGGTTATGAATCGTCAGGCACACTGGCGGTGGATTCCCCCACCCTTCCCCGCGCGCCTGATGCAGAACCATTGCCGGCACAAGTCCCGTCTGCCAATCGTTCACATGCACGAATTCAGGCTGCCACGGCAGATACCGGGCCAGATGCGCCACGCACTTTGAGAAGAAAATAAATCGCTCGCCGTTATCGGGATAATCCACGCCGTTCTCGTTGTACAAACCGGCGCGGTCGAAGTATGCGGGCTGGTGCACGAAGTAAATCGTCAGCCGTTCCGTTGGTTTGAGCGACCATAATTCCGCCTGAACCCATTTCCCACCCAGCGGCAAATCAAACTGCCAGTCCACGCGACGAATCTGTGGGAAGCGTTCCTTGATGCCGCGATACAGCGGCGTGACCACGCCCACCTGATGTCCAGCCTGTGCGAGCGCCTTTCCCAGCGCGCCAATCATGTCGGCCAGCCCGCCGGTTTTGGAATACGGGTGGACTTCGCTGCTGGCGAGAAGGATTCTCATTCATTTTCGATTTGCGAATCGCTTGCCGAGCAGCGCGTCAATCGCAAATCGCAAATTGCAAATGGAGGATGGGTTAATCACGCGTGAATTCGTTCCGTCTTCAAATACGCCTGCAACGGCTCTGGAATCACCACGCTCCCGTCCGCCTGCTGATACGTTTCGATCAGCGCCACGAACAATCGCGCCAACGCCGTGCCGCTGCCGTTGAGGACGTGCGGAAATTTGTTTTCGCCGGTCGCCGTCTTGTAGCGCAGATTCATCCGGCGCGCTTGGAATTCTTCGCAATTCGACACGCTCGAAACTTCCAGATAACTCCCCTGCCCTGGCGCCCAGACTTCGATGTCATACGTCTTTGCACTCGCGAACCCCATGTCGCCCGTGCATAACTCCACGACGCGATAGTGCAATCCAAGCAATTGCAGGACGCGCTCGGCGTTTGCGAGCATCTTCTCATGCTCGGCGTAACCGTCCTCCGGCTTCACGACCTTGATCAATTCCACCTTGTCGAACTGGTGCACGCGAATCATCCCGCGCGTCCCCACGCCGGCCGCGCCTGCCTCACCGCGGAAACACGGCGTGTAGGCGCAGTAGTAAATCGGAAGCTGCTTCTCGGACAGAATTTCTTCCCGATGAATATTCGCCACCGGCGTCTCCGCCGTTGGAATCAAATAAAGCTTCCCCATCGCGTCGGTACGGTCGCCCTCCACCGCGCCATAATACTGATCCTTGAACTTGGGGAATTGCCCCACGCCCTCCAGACATTGCGGTCCGACCAGGAACGGTGGGGAAACTTCCGTGTAACCATGCTCCCGCACGTGTAAATCCAGCAGGAACTGAATCAAGACCCGCTCCAACCGCGCGCCCCAGTTCGTATAAAGCAGAAAACCGCTGCCCGACAGCTTCGCGCCCCGCGCAAAATCCACCAACTTCAAGCTCTCGCACAAGTCCACGTGTGACTTTGGCTTGAAGGCAAAATCGGGTTTCTCGCCGTGGACGCAAACGATGGGATTATCCTCCGCGCTCTTTCCCATCTTCACCGAGTCGTGCGGCAGGTTTGGCAAGCGGAGCATCGCCTCATCACGCTCCGCTTCCGCCTCCCTGGCTTGACTGTCGAGCGTTGTGATTTTGTCGCCCAGGTCCTTTGTTTCCGCCTTTTTCGCCTCGGCCTCGGCGATTTTCTTCTGGCCCATCAGCGCGCCGATTTCCTTCGACACGCGGTTGCGCGTCGCCTTGAGCCCCTCGACTTCACCCAGCAATTTACGCCTGTGCTCATCGGATTGAAGAATCTCGTAAATAAGCTTCTCATCCCCTGCCCCGCGCGTGGCAAGGCGTTGGCGCACAAAATCCGGTTTCTCACGAATCAATTTGATGTCGAGCACGAGCGGATTATAGAAACTCAACCCCGCGTCGCAAGGCGGAAGCCGGAAACGAGTAATTCGTCCCCGCCGCGAAATCTGATTGAATATCCCCCTGCCCTGCCCCACTTTGCCGGCATGCAATCCGTCTTTACCGGCCCGGTTTACGTGGTGCGTGACAACATTGACACCGACCAGATCATTTCCGCGCAATACCTCAACCTCGTCCCCACCATCGCCGAGGAATACGAGAAGCTCGGCAGCTACGCCCTCGCCGGCCTGCCCGAATCCCTTTACCCCACGCGCTACGTCAAGGACGGCCAACTCGACAGCGAATATCCCATCGTCGTGGGCGGGAAAAATTTCGGCTGCGGCAGCTCGCGCGAACACGCGCCCATCGCCCTAGGTTCAGCTAATTGCGAAATCATCCTCGCCGAAAGTTTCGCGCGCATCTTCTTCCGCAACTGCGTCGCCACCGGCGAACTTTATCCCTGCGAAATGACCGAACGCCTCTGCGACGCGCTCAAGACTGGGGACGTGGTGACGGTTGACCTCGATAAGGCCACTGTGACCGTGAAAGCCACGGGCAAAGTGTATGCCTTCAAACCGCTCGGCGATGTCCGCCCGGTGGTGGACGCTGGCGGCATCTTCAATTACGCCCGCCAAACGGGCATGATTGCGAAATAATTGTAGCGGCGGTCTGTGACCGTCGCAAACACCCGTGATCTTCGGCGAACAGTTACTGGCGCAGAGACAAACGACTTCGTGTAACGCAAAATCACTTGCGCTGACCTCGACGAATTAAACGGCGCACCGCTCGGCAAACCCGGCTCGCCGGTCAAATTGGATTTTCTGCCCAGTCCCGAACAAATCCGCCAGACTTTGCGCACGGTCCAAGTTATGGTAAGCCTTGAATCTTCGAGCCTCGACTATTATCGCCGGCAGGCGCGACGCCGGGGCGAAACGCCCGCCGAAATCATGCGCCGGGTTTTGCAGGCACACGCGCTGGTGAAAGCGTAAAGCCAACCGCTCGGCCATGTCCGCCCGGTGGTGGATGCCGGCGGCATCTTCAATTACGCCCGGCCGACGGGAATGATTGGAAAGTGGAATATGAATTATTGGCAAGTCGAAATTCCCGTACTGAGTGTGACACAAATTTGCTGCTAACGTCACCGTGTGCCGAGATTCAAAAAGGAATTTGGGATACACCCTGCACTCGGTCTTCCCGAAGTCCGCAAACTGTGGCAGACGGAGGGATTTTTTCCCGATCACCATCTCAAAGCACGTCTTCAAAAGAATTCTTGGTGGCCGTCGCATGCAGAAGCCGGACCAATTTGGCGATTTTGCAAAGAACTTTACGAAAAGCGCTATCTAGCCTGCGTCAAAAACAACGAAGCGTTCACCCGTCAGGAACTTCTCGACAACATCTTGGAGAAACTTGGCTTCGCGTGGACGGATAATCTTGGTTTGCCCGAGCAAGATGCCGAGCCTGATTACATTTTGTTTTCCAGCGCCGAGGAAAAAGAAACGTGGGCCGACATCAGGACCACGGCCACGAGGCAGACCAAATACTGAGCGACAGAGTCCTGATTTCAAGTCCACCTCGACCAACGGTCATGCCAAATCATCCCCAGCACCAAACAACCCAAGCTGATAAAATACCAAGACAGCGGCAGGACACAGAACAGGTGCTTCGACCGTTTGGAGCGGTACTATTGATAGTGCCCCCAAATCACCAGCGGCAGCCCCACCAAATGCGCCACGACCGCAAGTCCCAGCAACACGAACACGGGCATGAGATCAGCGGCATGAAACGCTATTCCCGCAATGATTGCGCTGGTTGTCATCATAATCACCTTTATGAGTGGCAGCTACGCCGTGTGATTCTCCGCATGATGGGGATGGTGGTGACGCAGGATGTGGGGACGCTCCAAGCCGTGCGCCAGCATCAGTTCCTCGTCATTGAGCAATTCAACCACCGGTCCTTCCGCCACGACCAGTCCCTGATCGAGCACAATCGCCCGCGAACATAGCTCAACGACCAGTTCCAAATCGTGGGTTGCAATCAGCTTGGTCGCGGGAATCTGCCGGAGCAACGCCTTGAATTCGCGTCGGCCACGCGGATCCAGATCGCTCGTCGGTTCGTCCAGCACCAGCACCGACGGTTCGCAGGCCAGCACGCCGGCCAGACAAACGCGGCGTTTTTCGCCGTGGCTTAAGTGATGAGTCGCGCGTCGGTCAAAATCAGCCAGCCCGACTTGCGCCAGCGCCTTTTGGACGCGCTCCTTCACCTGCGCTTCGCTCAAGCCAAGCTGCATTGGCCCGAACGCCACGTCCTCTTCTACGGTTGGGCAGAACAACTGGTCGTCCGGGTCTTGAAACACCAGCCCGACCTGACGGCGGATCGTTTCAAGATTTTCCGCGCTGACCGATTGGCCGAGGATCCGCACCGCGCCGTCCGCCGAAAGTTTTTCCGGCAGGATGCCGTTCAAGTGCAGGAGCAACGTGGATTTTCCGGAACCGTTCGGGCCGAGCACGCCGACACATTCGCCGGGCGCGACGCGCAGGCTCACGCCGCGCAATGCCTCGGAGCCGTCGTGATAACGGTATTTCAGGTTGGTAACTTCGATGGCGGCGTTCATACAACGCTTGCGCCAACAACTTGACGGCGAATCATCCCGCTGAAAAGGCAAAAGGCGCTGCTCAATCACTGCCAGTCCGCCCTTGGATACGAAACGTGTTCTGGCTTCCGGGCGACGGGGCGGAGGGCGTGCGTCGTGTGAGGGCAAAGGCTGTTTCGCGGCAGATTGGTCCGGCTACCCGCCGCAGGACGACAGTAGCAGGCCGCACGCGCTGCCTCCGCTGGAACTTTCCGACTCCGCTGAAAGGCCCAACGTTTTGGTGTCCCGCCAGAATGGCCGCTTCGCCGACACATCAATCACGAAATAGGGCTGAGGTTGTTGCTGGATTGATCCGCCCAGCAATTTACCAAGCCCGCGCCGTGCCCGGCGTCGGCTTTGAGCCACGTCTTCGGTCCGGCAGTGAGCAGGGCCGTGCGGTTCAACATGCTTTCTTCCATGAATTCCTGCGAAAACGAAAGCCGACGCAAATCGCCAGACCGGTCAAGGCCAGCGCCAACGGGCTTGGTTCGGGGACGGCTTGAACGAAGAAGTCGAGGCGGTAGCTGGCGACTGTGGTGAACGCTTGCGCGTCATGGTTTGCGATGTCCAAACCATACGTGCCGAAGGGAATTGAACCGATTCCCCATTGGGGGAGAAGTTCGCCGCTCGTCGGATTTTGGACAAACGCCAACTCAGTTGAGAAAGTCGGATTGCCGATCCACAGGCCAACCTGTGGTCCGTCAATGGTGAGGTAAACGGCGTTAATCTGAAAACCAACTGGTACCTGGACGGTGAAGAAATCCTCATGTACAAGCCAATTGTTGCCAGTGGGTTCGATCTCGACCGAACCCAAAACGCTGTTGATTCCAAACTGGAACGGCGAGAGCGAAGTGGGTGTGCTTGAGAATTGCGAAAAAGGCCCGTTGACTGATTCGTCCCAAAGTATTGTGCCTTGCCCAAATGCGTTAGCATTAAGCAGCAATGCGAGCAGACAGATTTTGGCAAATGTGTTCATAGTCGTTCCGCTTACCAGAGGTTGAAACGCATCCGAAAGTAGTTTGTTGTCACAGTATCCCGCTCCGCAGCCGTCAACTCACGGTTGAAGATCATCAGTTCCGAGATTTCTCCAACCAAGTATTTGGAAATCGTGCTGTCACCGCGACCCAAGCGACAATTGTTCGGCTGAAATGCAGGATTATTGATTGCCGTCGTGTGTCGCAACATGTGGTTCACTCTGGCTGACCATTCGCCCGCTTTGGACATCGGGTTGTAGAGGTGCAATACGGACATGTCGGCGAGGCCCGAACTGAAGAAGGCCGCTCCGTTGGTGGTATGGCGCCCGAAATTGTCTCCGATGTAGTTGTTGGTGTAGGGATAGCGACACTCGGTCGCACCGCCGCCCATCAACCAAAGTGCGACCCAGTTGGTGGCTGTGGAACCAAACGATCTGACGGCCACCATTGCCTCCGCCTGTGTCGCCGAACTTAGGAATGGCGGCAGGAGAAATGCGTTTGTGCCTTCAAAGAAAACGGCAGGATCGCCATTTGTATTGAAGCCGGCCCATTTCGTCGCCCCGTTCGCAACGCTGGTTGAGAAATAAGGGCTATTGTTGTTTGTTGTTTGATCCTCCCAGCAATTCACCGGCCCATAACCGTGGCCGCAACCGGCTTTCAGCCAGAGTTTCAGGGAGGCCAGGGGAATTTCAGCCCCGCTCGACAACGTCGTGACGTTTGTCTCGGCTGAGAGGGCCGATTGCCCAGAGTAATTGAGACTTTTGATCCGGTAGTAATATTGTGTTCCCAAGGCCAAGTCCGAATCGAGATACGACAAACCGTTTCGAACAAATGCGACATCGGTGAAGCTCTCGCCGGCGGTTCTACGCTCGACGATGAACGTCAGGTTGGTATTGGATATGGCATTGCTCCAAGTTAAGGAAATCTGATTGGTGGAGACTGCCCAGATTGCGAGGTTGGCGGCCACCGGCGGTGTGTCGGTGACGAGGCTGAATCGCTGGCTTAAGTAACTCTCAACCGCAAGACGCTCCCTTACACTTAGCGCTCGAGAATACATCAGGATTTCGCCCATGTAACCGGCGAAGTAGTGGCCGTTGCCGCCGGCCCCCAGCCAAACAGGGGAAGAGCTGAAGCTCAGAGTATTGTTGTTTCGTGAAAAATGGGTCACACCGTTCAAGCGACAGGTCCACTCGTTCGAGCGCGCAACCACGTTGTAGATGTGCGCCTGGTCAATGGAATTCGCGGGTACCGGAGTGTTAACAATTCCGAGTGAGCCAAAGCTGTCGGCGACGGTACCGTCCGTATGGGGATAACTGCTTCCTTGCGGGCCAATGAGCCACAGTGCGCGAGTGTTTGTCGGCGACGTAGAATCCGCCGTCAAGAGGGCAAACGCTTCTCCTTCTGTGGCGTTGTTGAAGAGCGTGCTTGGTAGATTGAAATAGTTGTTTGTCCCCGGAAAATAAATGGCTGACTTCTCGGCAATCCCGTTCGCCGAATAGAAGGGCCGGTTTACATCGGTGTTCTGAGAAGCGTCATTCATGTTACCACTTTGGTCTGTCCAAGGGTTGACTTTGCCGGCAGCGTTGGTCTGCACTCCGGCATCCGCCTTGAGCCAAAGCCTCAAATTGGGAATTAGGTTAGGCGGTCTTGTGAGCTCGTAGTTCTCGACAATATCATTCGCGGGCAGCGGATAATTGAACGTCTCCAAATCCTCAAACACGGCCTTTGCTTGTCCATCGCTCACCATGTTGCTGCCAATGGTAAAGCCGTCCGTCCGCGTTGCCAGCGGTGGATAAGGCAAGGAAGCGTTGTTCGATGCGCACAACACGCCATTGGTGAAGAGTGCCACCGCGCCGTTCGTGTAGGTGAGCACAATCTGACACCAACGGTTGGACGTGAACGAGACGATCGCCGTCAGGTTCGTCACTTTCGCCATGTCGTTCGTCTGGCTCACAAAGTTCATCTGATTGCCGGCTGCATTCACGAAGAGAGACCACCAGCCGTTCGTTTCCGCATCGCCCTGGCTGCCCACTTCAATCAATTTGGCAGCGGCACCCGTGCCAGTACCGGAATTCCACAGCGGCTTGAACCAGAACCGCACCGTTCCGCTCCGCAGATTGATGTTGGCCTTCCCATCCGGCTCCACCGTCCGGTATTTCAACATCGCCGCCGCATTGGTCAGTTGCACTCCTTTCGTAATCCACGCGTCCACGGGTTGCAGATTATTGCTCGCCAATGGAATCTGTCCGCATTCGCCAAGCCAGTTTGTGTCATTGAACCGGAAACAGGCCAGTCGCACCGGCGTAAAGCTCGTCACGTTCAGCGGCCCTGTGCCTTCTTGAGCCAGTTCCTGGTAATCCGACCGCCCGTCGTAATCCGTGTCCGGGTCGTTGGGGTCGGTCTTGCTCACCAGCACCTCATACGCATCGGTCAAACCCTCACCGTCCGCGTCGTCGTTGGTGCAGGCCGCCACGTACATGTCCGCGTATAAATAACACTACATACGTGGCTAACAAAACGGTGTCAAAAGCCCTTGGATTTTTTCGGGATGTTTTTGGACATCGGCGAACG
>JALOTT010000054.1 GCA_025457745.1 Verrucomicrobiota bacterium | reverse complement strand
CCTGCGGGATGTCACCTCGGGCGATCTCAACAACGACGGCATCAAGGATCTGGTGTTCATGGAGACCGCCAGGCACTACCTGGACCTCGTGCTGTTTTCAGAGGACAACAAGCTCGATCCCGGCAACCGCTGGCAGGTGTTTGAGGAGCGGTCCTTCCGCGGCAGCCGCCCCGACTTGCCCGAACCTCGAGAGGCGCTGGTGGCGGATGTCACGGGCGACGGCAAGAATGATCTGATTGTGATCGTTCACGACCGCGTGCTTGTGTATCCGCAGGAATGATCCGGTGTTGCGGCGGCCGTTCCTTGCCGGGGCGGCGGTGGTTACTCGTCCGGGCAGATCGGCTCCGTCATTCTGTACTCCTTGATATACTGCGCCACCGGGTAGACCCAGAACGGTGTCTTGCTGCGGCGAATGATCAGGTTGGCGGAACGCTCGGTCACCCGTTCACCGCACACCATCCTTGCCAGCAACCTGTCGGCGAGAAGCTTCTGGTCGGTGGGATAATATCCGCGCTTCAGGTAATACAGCGCCCGTTTGGGCGCGCGGCCGGTGCGTGTCTCCTTGATCTGTGTGCGCGCGTCCACGAGGAAGCGTTTGGGCCGCAGGTTGAACAGCATGCGACGCGAGATGTTGTAGATCTCATGGTTGGTGAAGCGAATACGCTGGAAACGGTTCTCCCGGTAGGCTGGAAAGATGTCGAATGCCAGCCGGACCGCGTCCGCCCTCCCGAATCCGGCGCGGCCCCGTTCCAATGAGTACACGCCGTAACCGATGCGTTCGCCCTGATCGTCAGAATCGTTGGGGTCGAAGACGCTGAACAGGTGGAAGCCCATGACGTTGCCGGGCATCACCGGGATAACGATGATCTCGGCGATGCCACCGTGGTCCAACGAGGCGAACCCATGTTGAGCCTCGTGGAGGTGATGGCGCATGTTGCTGAAGTGGTGGGGATCGAAATAGCCGCGCATCTTGGGGACGTTCCACAGGGCTGCGGCGAACTCGGTCACCTCGCGGGACGCCTGTTCCGCGGCCAATGGCCCCAGGTGAACCGGATGACCGCCGAGAATGTCCCGCCGCAGGATTCTCGCTCGTTCCTGCTCAGCCAACAGGGTGAGTTTGGCCGCGGCGGAGTTTGCCATGCGCCGAACATGAACCCTGCGCATTGGACTTTCAACGATGAACCTCCGAACCGGGCGGAGGCAAGCTGCACCGGCAGCAGATGCCGGGGAGTCTACCGTTTTAGCGATTGAGCAGCCGCTTCAAGAAATCGCGCCCGCGGCTCATCGGACCACGAGACGCTGTCGGTGCCTTGATCCGTCTCGAGCGTCGCCCACCAGTGCAGGGCCTCGGACACTGTGATCGGTTCGCACTCAAACGGCGAGCTGCTCGGGCTGCCGGCCGTGTATCGGACCAGCTGACCATTGAGGTAGCCGATGCCCTCCACCAGGCCGGATTCGTGTTCAAACTGCTGAATCGCCTCAAACCCATATACTCCGCGAGTCACGGCGACGTTATGATTCAGAACCACGTTGTGCATGCTCCACCTTTTGCTTGATGATAACTGATACCATGGGCGTGGGGGGCGCGCGAGCGGGAATGTTGGAAACTTATTCACCGCATGAACAGGGGTGCATCTCGGGGCATGGGTCCGCGGCAGCACGGCCGGGCGCGTGGGATCCGGCTGATTGAGCGCTGTGGCTCAATTATTTGGTGTGACGTCCGTCGCGGGCTTGGGGTCTCGGAAGAGGGACGCCGGCCTCAGCTCTGGGAAGTTATTCACCAGCATGGCCTGCGCCCGGATGGGTGGTGCCATCCGTCCTTGCAGGGGACGCCGGGCATGGATCGCCCCCGGACTGATCAAGGCGAGGTGTAGCTCACCCGGTAAAATCGTGCCCCGGTGGGCGATGGCCCGCCCGACGACGCGGCGGTGAAATCATCCTCGAATGCACTGACGGTGTTGGTCGGCGTATGGGAACCGTTGGCCACAAATGCATGCCAGGTCGGATCATCCAGGGCGTCCTTGAATTCGATGGTGTAGTTCATCTCGGGCCGGCAATAGAACTCGAGCAGGAAGGTCCCCGCTTCCGTCAGGCGGATGGCCTTCAAGGCGTAGGCGGTCACCCAGGTCTTGGCGGCCATCAAGGTTGGCGGGCATTTGCCGTTGTTGTTCCAAAGGTCATACATCTCCTGGCCTTTGGTGTCCGTGCGATTCTCATCGCGCAAGAATTCCACGAACTCCTTGCTTGTGCTCTGGTAATAGAGCCTGACTTCGGCCCTCGTTGCCTGTTCCGGCAGGGTGTAAAACGAGTCATCCCAATACTGGCCATCGTCATAGTGATGGCCCACGGGTTCGCCGCCGAATGCGGCAAAGGCGGCATTGGTGAATCCCCGCGGAGGGATGCGGTTGTCCTCATAGATTTTGTTGTTCAACACGAAGTGCAGCGACGGCTCCGCGTCCAGTTCGAGCAGCCCGCTGATGTTGGTGTCAATGCCGGGATGCACCTCGTAGATCTTGATCTCCGCATCGTGAGTCAGCTCCCCCGTATTGATGTCGTAGGCGCCCGACTGAGGAGTCAGCAGGGAATCTTCACTGTTGAAGAACTGCACATTCAACCAGATGCGGCGTCCCTCCGGATAGCCGGTTGGCAGTTTGTGGCCGCACTCATTGGTGACGGTGACTCTGAGCTGTCCGTTGGCGTCTCCCACCGAAAGCGAGGCGGCGTTCTCCAGCATGTAGGTGGCCCGGGTGACTCCCGCTTGAATGGCGGCGGCATTGACTTCGGCGGGGAACAGATTGGTCAGCAGGCCGGGCAGCCAGGTGCTGCCCCCGGTCATATCGTGCTTCGGGAGATCGCCGCGGGTCAGCACCGTGGGATTGTTGGTGATGTTGCAGCCCTGCCCCTCCACATCCGGCATATGGCAGTCCTGACAAATGGAAACCATGCCGTTGGTCTTGTTGCCGGCGAACTGCGGCGCGTAGACGCCGGAAGTTGAATTATAATCGCTGGCGAGCCATTCGCTGTAGGTGCGTTCAACCGGGGCGATGAAATGCGGCGAAAAGTTGCCCGCGGGGGCGTCGAACGTGTTGGGCTGATAAACCCCGGCTCCGTCCCGCGTGAAGGCGGGATTGCTCACGTCGTGACATGTGCCGCACATTGCCGCTGTGCGGTGGAAGGGCGAGAAGGTGAAATTGTGGGGGGCTGCGGGGTTGGTGAAGGGGCCACGCTGGATGGAGGACGGATCGATCACATACATCCCGTTCCCGTAGTTGGTGCCCCAAAAAGTCAGCGCGGCGAGGATATTGGAATCCACCGCGGGACTGACGCCCGGTACATACACCGGGTCCACCATGCGGTGGCAAAGATCGCACGACACGCCGGAGCGATCTCCCGCCTCCATGCGGCTGCCATCCGTGGGCACCGAGCGTCCCTGCAGCCAGCCACGTGAGAAATGGCAGCGCAGACACAAATCCCCCGAGTTGGCGGCGTCCTGATTGGCGATGCTGAGGTTTGCCAGAAACAGCGGATCCACTGAGGCGTGGGCCATCATGCTGCCCTGCCAGTTGAAGTAGGGCTCGACCGAGGGTTCATAGTTCCCGTGGCACACGGCGCATTCCGAGGGTGCCGACAGTTCGGGACCCCCCTGGAAGGGCTGGGTTCCCGGCATGTCGAAGTCCCGCATCGTGGTCGCCACGCCATGCGCATTGGTGAACAGGGGTGAAACAATGCTGAACGCACCATCGCTCACATCATTGGTGCTGTTAGCCGCACCGTCCACGGCCACAACCTTGATCCGGGCTGACACCGTCGGCCGATCGGCGGGAACCCAGGAGTAGCTGCCGCTATTCGCCAGACCCAGAGCCACCGGGCTGAACGTGGCTCCATTGTCGAGTGACTCGTAGATATGGATGGCCACAATCCCGCTGGTGGCGTCGCTGGCGGTCCACGTCACGTTGGTTGCCCGGTTTGCGATGAAGGTTTCACCCCCGTTTGGACTCAGTACCGTAACAGACGGAGGTGTCGTATCAGAGGTGGTGGTCGGCGTGAGGTAGGGCTGAACCTCGGAGGGCGGGATGTTGACCACCTCGTTGATGTTCGTCACTGAAAGGCCGGGAAAGGTGGGTGTGTTGGCGTAGCCGACCGCTGTGATTTCGGTTTGCGCCGTGAAACCATCGCCGTCGCGATCCAGGTTGCGAACCGCCCAGATGGCGTTGCTGATGCCCGGTTCCTTGTTCAGTCCGCCGATATCCTTGATCGACTGACCGTAGGGATTCCACGGATCCCCACCGTTTTGGAAATTGTAATGGCAGACGCCGCAATGGCCCGGTCTGCTGGGCAGATTGTCCAACTGAGTGCCCACGGCGTTGGGGTAGGAGTTGAAGAAAGAGGAGCGGATTTTCGGGTTGGCGCGGGCTGAAAATGCCGCCAGAAGCACCAACACAACACAGGCGATTAGAACCGAGGTTCGAGGAAACCGGGAGGAAGGAATCTGAGCATTCATGGTACTGGTCTGGTTGTCGGTCGTGACAGACACCGGCTGCGCCGCCTGATGATTTCACTGCCCACAATGGCCAGTTGGGGAAGGTGTGCCATACAGAATTTGGCAATGATAAACCTTAAATTGCGAT
The DNA here is from genome assembly GCA_025457745.1 of Verrucomicrobiota bacterium. Lineage (GTDB taxonomy): Bacteria > Verrucomicrobiota > Verrucomicrobiia > Limisphaerales > JADLHS01 > JALOTT01. Next base: position 9,538 of record JALOTT010000054.1, on the reverse strand, counting down.
TCGGCCCCAAGGCCTCCTGCCCCAGGCGGCGAGACGGCAGCCCGCCATCGCCCGTGTTCGTCGGGCGACACAAGTCGTGCATTGCCGCAAACCGCGCCCGCAACTACCCTCGGTGACGATGACTTGAACATCCGGCCCGTGAAGCCCCGTACCAGAAAGACCCTGCCGGGTTCCATTATCATGACGACGTGTTTCGCGCTTGCCTGGCCGAAGAGTTGATATGATCGCACTTCTGCTCGCGATTGCCGCTGCGGGGATGCTGTTCAGCATCCTTGTGGGAGCGCGTGCGCCGAAGCTCTGGCTGGCGGGCGGGCTCTTGGGTGCGGCGGGCGGGCTGGTTGCGTCCGTCCATGTGTTGATGACGGGTGCGGTTTGGGATTGGCGAAGTGCATTTGCTCTCGGTGGTGAGTCGGTTCATTTGCGGCTCGATGCCGTGAGCGCATTGTTCCTCGCGTTGCTGAGTCTGGTGGGCGGCGCGGGCGCGGTTTACGCCGGCGAGTATTGGACGGATCGCGCGCACCCGAAATCCGCCCGCCGGGGGTGCGTGTGGTGGAGCGTGCTGGTTCTATGCCTCGGCTGGTTACTGGTCACCACAAACGGCCTGCATTTTCTGCTCGGATGGGAATTGTTCACTGTGGCCGCATATTTCCTCGTGACGCTGGACCGGCAACGCCGCGAAGTGCGCGCGGCGGGCTGGTTGTATCTCGGAGCATCGCATGTGGCCGCGCTCTTCTTGTTTGCCTTCTTCGCCATCCTCGCCGCAAGCACGGGAAGTTGGGAGCTCGGCCCGATGCGCGACCGCGCTGAACTTGCGCCGCTGTTCTGGCTCGCACTCGTCGCCTTCGGGCTCAAGGCCGGCATGTTTCCGCTCCATGTCTGGCTGCCGTCGGCTCACGCCAACGCGCCGAGCCACATTTCCGCGATTCTTTCGGGCGTGACGCTCAAAGTCGGCATCTATGGACTCGTTCGCTTCAGTGGCTGGCTGCCCGTGCCGCCGGAGGCCGGGTGGGTGGTGGCGTTTCTCGGCGTGACCAGTGCCGTGCTCGGCGTCGCGTTCGCGCTCGGTCAACACGACCTCAAGCGCCTGCTCGCCTACCACAGCGTCGAGAATATCGGCATCATTCTCATCGGGTTGGGCTTCGCGTTGGTGGCGATGGGTGAGGACAACGCGCCGTGGGGACGGGTCGCGCTGGCGGGTGGACTGCTCCACGTTTGGAATCACGGTTTGTTCAAGTCGCTCCTGTTCTTCGCCGCCGGCTCGGTGCTGCACGCGACCGGCACACGCGAGATGAGCCAACTCGGCGGACTGTGGCGGCTGATGCCGTGGACGGCGTCGCTGTTCGCGTTGGGCGCGGTGGCGATTTCCGGTTTGCCGCCCTTGAACGGGTTCGTCAGCGAATGGCTTGTCTATCTCGGCCTGTTCGACGCCACGTTGGCGCACGGGCCATCGGCCTGGGCGGCAATTCCCGCAGCGATTTTGCTCGGTGTGACTGGCGCATTGGCGCTGGCGTGTTTTGTGAAAGTTTGCGGCGTGGTCTTTCTCGGCGCGGCGCGTTCCAAAGCTGCGGCGCACGCGCACGAAAGCGGCCCGGCTATGCGCGGCCCGATGATCCTGCTCGGCGCGGCGTGCGTGGCGATCGGCCTTGCGCCAGTCGTTTTCTGGCCGGCGGTTTTGCGGGCGGTGGATGTTTGGAATCCCGCGTGGCTCGGAGCGGAAACGCCTGTGCCGCTCGCGGCGCTTGGCAAAGTTCATATCGCCGTCGCGTTGCTGGCGCTGGCCGCAGCCATCTGGATGTGGCGGCGTGTGCGCCACGGCAGCCTGGCGCGTGCGGTGACGTGGGACTGCGGTTACGCCGCCCCGACCGCGCGGATGCAATATACCGCCGGGTCGTTCGCTGGACTCATCACAGAATGGTTCGCGTGGATTCTGCGTCCGGCGCGGCATGAGCATCGGCCCGGGGAAACACTTCCGACGAGCGCGAGTTATTCTCAGCACACGCCCGAGACTGTGCTCGAATACGCCGTCGAACCGGCAGGCGGCGCGGTGATGCGACTCTCGGCCGCCGCGCGCCGTCTGCAACATGGCCGGGTGCAGGCTTACCTGCTTTACCTTTTGATCGGGCTGGGCATTCTGGCGCTGTTGACGTGGTTGGGGGGGTGAAGCATGAAGCTCAGGAGGCAAAGATCATGTCGGATTATTTATCAGCGGCCCAACGATGGGTGCGGTGGTCGTCACGAGTATGACAGAGATGTTGGTATTGTTCACCGGCGCGCCCGGAGATTTCCGCGCCGTTGTCACGACGTTGCTGGTGCTGGTGGGGCTATGAATGGCTTTGATGGGACCAACGGCCCACGGCCCGTCGCCTGTGTCGCGGCGCCATCAACCATTTCGTAACCATGTATCTCAACCTCATCCAAATCGCCCAGTCGTTCGGAGTTTCGGAAAGTGTCGTCGAGGGCTGGATTCGCGTCGAGGGGTTGCCCCACACATTGGATCGCGGGCGATTTGTCTTTGACCGCGCGCAGGTCGCGCATTGGGCGGCGGCGCGCGGATTGGCGGCGCAGGCGGGATTTCTTGCCCCGGAAACTTCCGTGTTCATGACAGGCTTGCGGCTCGAGCCGCTGCTCAGAGCGGGCGGCATCTGGCGCGATGTCGCGGCTGCGGATGTGCCGGACGTGCTGGACCGCATCGTGGCCGCGTTGCCCTCAGTCACTCCGCCCGTGCGGCAAATGCTGGCCCAACGCCTACGCGCCCCCGGGGGTCTCACCACCGCGCCGATTGGTGGTGGGTTCGCCCTGCCGCATCCGAGCGCGCGCATCGCCCTGGGCCGCGACTCCGGCACGCTCGCGCTGTTGCTGCTGCGGGACGCGCTGCCGATTCCCGGCAACGGCACGGACGGTGTGCCCGTCACGCGTTTGTTCTTTTTCATCGCGCCATCACCACGCGCGCACCTGGACCTGCTCGGTCGTTTGAGCCGCGTGCTCGCGCGCGGGCCTTTGCGCGAGCTGATGTTGAAAGCCGCCGAGGATGACGAGATATTTTCCGCGTTGGCCGGAGCTGACGCGCTGTTGGCGAACAATCCCAAACCGGAGGCGGCATCATGACGCCGGGAGCCTTGTTATCGCTCGCCGCCGCGAGCTGGGTGGCGGGCATGGCGTCCGGTCCTTGGTTCTCGCGCGCCTGGCTGTCGTTCACGCTGGCGGGTGCGACGGCGGGGCTGGTCGCCGCGCTCGCGGTGCTGCTCGGAACGGCGGATTGGGAATGGCACAGCGCCTTCACCCTGGGCGGTGAGTTCGTACATCTGCGGCTCGATGGCGTGAGCGCGCTGTTCCTCGCGCTGCTGTGTGTGGTGGGTGGAACGAGCGCGGTGTATGCGCGCGAGTACTGGTCGGAGGAACATTACCCGGCTTCCGCCCCGCGAGGGCGCGCGTGGTGGACCGCGCTGTTGACCAGCATGGGACTGGTGTTGCTCTGCGCGAACGGGCTGCATTTTCTCATCGGCTGGGAATTGTTCACCGTGAGCGCGTTTTTCCTCGTCACGCTCGACCGGCAGCGGCCCGAAGTCCGTGCGGCGGGTTGGTTGTATCTCGTGGCATCGCACGCGGGCACGGTCTGTTTGTTCGCCTTTTTCAGCACGCTGGCGGCGCGCACGGGTGGCTGGGAACTCGGGCCGATGCGCGAACAAACCGCGCTTGCGCCATTGTTTTGGCTCGCGCTCGCGGGTTTTGGAGTGAAGGCGGGTGTGTTTCCATTGCATGTCTGGTTGCCCTCGGCGCACGCAAACGCGCCAAGCCACGTCTCCGCCCTCATGTCCGGCGTGGCCATCAAGATGGGCATCTACGGCATCGTGCGGTTCAGTGGCTGGCTGCCGGTGCCAGCGGGCGCGGGCTGGCTGGTCATGGGCCTGGGCGCGACCAGCGCGTCGCTGGGCATTGCGTTTGCGTTCGCGCAAAGCGATTTCAAGCGGCTGCTCGCGTACTGCTCGGTGGAAAACATCGGCGTGATTCTGACTGGCATCGGCGGCGCATTGCTCGCGGTGAGGCAGGGCGATGCGCCGTGGGGGCGACTCGCGCTGGCGGGCGCATTGCTGCACGTCTGGAATCACGGCGCGTTCAAGGCGCTGCTGTTTTTCGGCGCGGGTTCGGTGCTGCACGCCACCGGCACGCGCGAGATGAGCAGGCTGGGCGGGCTGTGGCGGGCGATGCCGTGGACGGCCAGTTTGTTCCTGCTCGGGTCGGTCGCCGCCTCCGGACTGCCGCCGCTCAACGGATTCATCAGCGAATGGCTGGTGTATCTCGGTTTGTTCGACGCGGTCACGGCCAGAGGACCGGCGGCGTGGATCGCCCTGCCTGCCGCCATCCTGCTCGCGATGGCGGGGGCGCTGGCAATGGCCAGTTTCGCGAAGGCGGGCGGGATGATTTTCCTCGGCGCACCGCGCAGCCCGGTGGCGGCACACGCGCGGGACTGTGGTCCGGGAATGCGCGGGCCGATGCTGACGCTGGCGGCGGTTTGCCTGGCGATTGGCCTTGCGCCGATGCTGTTCTGGCCGGTGATGGCGCGCGTGGTGGCAAGTTGGCGTCCCGCGTGGGTGATGGTGGAAGCGCTCCCGCCGCTGGTGACGCTCGGCTCGGTTCACATTGCGCTGGCGGTTTTGATTGTGTTGGCGGCGGTGTGGCTGTGGCGCAAGTCACACTCGAACGGATTGCGGCTCGGGTTGACGTGGGACTGCGGCTACGCGACACCGACCGCCCGGATGCAATACGTCAGCGCGTCGTTCGCGGGGATTGTCGCGGGCTGGTTTCGCTGGGTGCTGCAACCGGAGCGCAAGTTGCGCCGCCCGCGCGGCCAGTTTCCGACCGCAGCCATCCGACTGGAGCGCATTCCCGAAACGGTGCTGGAGCGCATCATTGGTCCGGTCAGCGCAGGCGTTCTCCACGTATCCACCGCCGTGCGGCGTTTGCAACACGGGCGCTTGCAGTTCTACATCCTTTACCTGGTCGCCGGGCTGATTGCCCTGGGCGTGCTCGTGCTATCGGGAGGCGTGCAATGAACCCAATGCTCGAACTCATTCTTCGGCTTGCCGTGTGGCTGCTGCTCGCGCCGATGCTGCCGGGCATCATCAACAAGGTGAAGGCATGGGTCGCCGGACGCAAAGGGCCGCCCGTGCTGCAACTGTATTACGACCTCGCCAAACTGTGGCGCAAGGGCGTGGTGATGAGCACGCTCGCCTCGCCTGCATTCCTCGCCGGGCCGGCGGTCGCGTGGGTGGCGGTGACGGGCGCGGCGCTCCTGATGCCGCTCGGGCCGACGGGGAGCGCGCTGAGTTTTCGCGGCGACGTGTTGGTGTTGATTTATCTGCTGGCGCTGGCGCGGTTCTGCACGGCGTGGGCGGCGATGGAAACCGGCTCGGCCTTCGAGGGCATGGGCGCGGCGCGCGAAGTAAGCTACGCGGTGCTCGCGGAAGCGACCCTCATTGCGGGGGTATTGTCGTTGAGCGTGCAGACCGGGAGCGTTTCCCTGACAACGATGCTTGCACCGGCGGCGGGCGCGGGGGCGGTGCTGCTGGCAGCAGGGTTATTTGTGGTGCTGCTCGCCGAGAATTGCCGCGTGCCGTTTGACGACCCGAACACCCACCTGGAGTTGACGATGATTCACGAAGTCATGGTGCTCGACCATAGTGGTCCGCCGTTTGCCGTGATTCTCCACGGCGCGTCCGTGAAGTTGTTGCTGTTCGCGGTGCTGCTCGTGCAGGCGGTGCTGCCGATGGGCGATTTAGCCCCATTGACTGCCATCGGTGTGCTGGCAGCGGGCGTGCTGGCGGTGACGCTCGGCGTGGGATTGGTTGAGTCGCTGTTGGCACGGCTGGCGTTTCGGCGCGTGCCGTTGCTGCTGACGACGGCGTTTCTGCTCTGTTTGTTTGCGCTGCTGGTCGCGTGGAAAGGCGGTGGCAATGAGTGAAGGCACATTGAATCTGCTGATAGGGCTGGCGATGGGTTTGAATCTGCTCGCGCTGGGCAGCAGCCGCCTGCCGTCGCTCATCCGCGCGGTCGCCCTGCAAGGCGTGGTGCTTGGAGTCATGCCGCTGGTGATCGAACAGGAGAAGTTCGACTGGCGCGTGGCGGCGGTCGCGCTAGCCACCATGGTGGGCAAGGGCATCCTAATTCCGAGCCTGTTGCGCCGCGCGATGCGGGCGGCGCATATCGAGCGGGAAATCGAACCGTTCCTTGGCTACGTGCCGTCGTTGCTGCTGGGGGCAGGCGGCACCATTGCGGCGGTGGCATTGGCCCGTGCGCTGCCGTTGTTGCCGGAGCACTCAGGTTCGCTGCTCGTGCCGGGTGCGATTGCCTCGATCTTGACCGGCTTCGTGCTGCTGATTGGCCGGGCAAAGGCCATCTCGCAGGTCTGCGGCTATCTGATTCTGGAGAACGGCATTTATCTGTTCGGCTTGCTGCTCATTCACTCGACGCCGTTGCTGGTCGAGTCGGGCATTCTGCTGGATGTCACCGTTGGCGTGTTCGTCATCGGCATCATCGTGGACCGCATCCAACGCGCGTTCGATTCGCTTGACACCCGCAAACTCACCACTCTCCGCGAATGAACTCTCTGCTTCTCATCATCGTGCCCATGGTGGGAGCGGCGCTGGCCGTGACGTGGCCAAGCAACAGCACGCGGCCCTGGCTGCTGCCGGTGGTTGGCCTCGCACATGTCGCGCTGTCCTTCTGGTGTTTCGTCACTCCTCCGACCGTCACCCCGGGCACGTGGCTTGGTTTTGATCCGCTCGCGCGGGCGGTGTTGCCGGCGGTGTCCATCTTGTTTCTCGTCTGTGCCGCCTACGGGGTCTCGTATTTGCGCATCCGGGCGGAACGGCCCAATCGTGTCTTCGTGGCGTTGTTGCTGGCGATTCTCGGTTTGCTGAGCGCGGGACACCAGGCCCGGCATTTGGGCCTGCTCTGGATTGCGACGGAAGCGGTGACGCTGGCCGCCGTTCCGCTGCTGCATTTCAACGGCACGCCGCGCGCCTTCGAGGCGACTTGGAAATATCTGCTCGTCGGCGGCACGGGCATCGCGCTGTCGCTGCTTGGCTCGTTCTGCCTCGGCTACGCTTCGTTGCACGGCGGCGGAGAGGGCAACTTGACGTTCGCCGCGTTGACGGCACAAGGCGCAAGCTTGTCGCGCCCCTGGGTGCTGGCTGCGTGGGTGCTGTTGCTCGTGGGTTACGGCACGAAGATGGGCCTCGCGCCGATGCACACATGGAAACCGGATGCCTACGGAGAAGCGCCCGGCATCGTGGGTGCGATTCTCGCGGGCGGCGTCACCACCGTGGCGTTCACCGCGATTCTGCGCGTGCGCTCCGTGGTCGGCGCGGCGGGACACGGCGCGATTGCGGACCGGACGTTGCTGGTCGTTGGGTTGTTTTCGATGCTGGTGGCGGCGTTGTTCTTGTTGGGCACGCGCGATTTTAAACGGATGCTCGCCTATTCGAGCGTCGAACATATGGGCATCCTGAGCCTTGGTGCGGCGTTTGGCGCGGCCGGCGTGGCGGCGGCGCTATTCCATGTCTGGAGCAACGGACTGACGAAGGGCGCGCTGTTCCTGAGCGCGGGCAACATCCGCCGTGCGGCGGGGTCGCCCTCGATGGATGACACGCGCGGCATGGCGCTGCTGACGCCGCGCTCGGCGGCGATTTTCGTGACCGGCATGTTCGCGGTCACGGCGCTGCCGCCCTTCGGCCCGTTCTTCAGCGAACTGCAAACCGTGCGCGCGGGACTGGCCGCTGGCCACGGCGGCGCGGTGGCCATCTTCCTCGGCTGTCTGCTGCTGGCGTTCTTTGGACTCACCCGGGTCGTCTTCGGCATTGTGGACGGCCGCCCGCGTCCGACGACGCGAACCAACGCGCGGCGTTTCGTCGAGACCGCCGGAGTGATCGTGCCGCCACTCGTGCTGCTGGGGCTGTCGGTGTGGCTGGGATTATTCACGCCCGCGATTTTGCGCGAGGCGTGGGCCAGCGCGGTGACGCAACTCTTTGCCACTCCATGAGCGCCACCACTTCTTTTGCCTTGTTGGCCAACGCCACCAGCGTGCCGTGGACGGAAGTGCCGTCATGGCCCGTGCAGGAATTCGTCCGAGCCACCGCCAGCGAGCTTACGCGCGGCGCGCGGCTGTGCGCGTGGTTCGGCGTGCCGGAAAATTCGGCATTGCGCCTCGTCGCGGTGCTGGCGTTCGACGCCGACAACACGCTGGCCGTCGGGCGCAGCGGACCCTTCATCAGCAGCTATCCGGCGCTCACGCCCACTCACCCGCAGGCGCATGTGTTCGAGCGCGAAGTCTGGGAGCAGCACGGCGTCACACCGGAAGGCCATCCGTGGCTCAAGCCGGTGCGCAAGGTCAATGCCACCGGCAACGCGCCCGCAAATGGCGAATTCTTCCGCGTCGATGGTCGCGAGATTCACGAGGTCGCCGTCGGCCCGGTTCACGCGGGCATCATCGAGCCGGGTCACTTCCGCTTCCAATGCGCGGGCGAAGAAGTGTTGCACCTCGAAATCGCTCTCGGCTACCAGCATCGCGGCATCGAGGAGGCGCTGGCGGGCGGCCCGCATCTCGCGACAATGAGCCAGATGGAAACCATTGCGGGCGACACGTCCATCGCGCACGCCACGGCCTACGCGACGATCCTGGAATCGCTTGCGGGGACGGAAGCTCCGCTCCGCGCTCAATGGTTGCGCGCCATCGCGCTCGAACTCGAACGGCTGGCCAATCACACCGGCGACATGGGAGCGCTGGCGGGCGATGTAGCGTTCCTGCCCACGCAATCGGCGTGCGGAAGAATTCGCGGCGACTTTCTCAATCTAACCGCGCTGATGTGCGGCAATCGTTTCGGGCGCGGCCTCGTGCGTCCCGGCGGCTGCCGGCACGACCTCGAACCGGAACGCGTGAAGCAGTTGGACGAGCGATTGAAAACCGCGCTTGCGGATACCGAGCGGGCCGTGGCGTGGTTTTGGGACGCGGCCTCCGTTCGCGCGCGTTTCGAGAATGTGGGGACAGTCTTTCCCGCGCAGGCCGCCCAGATTGGACTCGTCGGCCCGGCGGCGCGCGCCTGCGGCCTCGTGCGCGACGTGCGCTATGACCATCCGGCGGGCTGGCATCGCTTCGCGCAATCGCCGGTCGCCGTGTGGCCCGGCGGTGATGTCTTCGCCCGTGCCCGGGTGCGCTCTCTGGAAATCCGGCGCTCCGGCGAGTTTCTCCGCGAACAACTGGCCGTGCCACCTGACAGTGAGTTGCGCAGCGAACTGCTGTCGCCTGCGCCGGACAAGCTGGCCGTCGCGCTCGTCGAAGGCTGGCGCGGCGAGGTGTGTCACGTCGCGCTGACGGATGCCGCCGGGCGTTTCCGGCGCTACAAGCTCATTGATCCATCGTTCCATAATTGGACCGGCCTGGCGCTGGCGTTGCGCGGCACGGCCATCTCGGATTTCCCGATTTGCAACAAGAGCTTCAACCTCTCCTACTGCGGCTTTGATTTGTGATGCCGCCCCGAAACCA
>JALOTT010000053.1 GCA_025457745.1 Verrucomicrobiota bacterium | reverse complement strand
TCCATCGACCGGCTGTCGCGGGACGTGCCAACCATGCAATTCACCGTACTCGTGCAAATTCTCTCTGCCGGTATCGACATCGTGACCTTCGGGGATGGCAAGCGCTACAGCTTCGACACGATCAACAAGCACCCGCATGATCTGTTTGGCGCTTTAGGGATCATGGTGCGCGCGAATGACGAGGCTAATACCCGATCGCTGCGTGGCAAGCAGAACTGGATGCAGAAGCGGAGGCGGGCGTTGGGGGAGAAACTGACGGCGCAGGGGCCGGCCTGGCTACAACTCAGGCCAGACCGGAAACGGTGGAATGTGATCCCGAAACGCGTCAAACTGGTCAGGCAGATTTTCGCCATGGCCGAAAGCGGAATGGGAAAGTGGCGAATTGCGCGGAGGCTCAACAAGGAAAAGATCGCCCCGTGGAGCCGCGCCAAATGGTGGACTTCCGGTTATGTCGGCCGAATCCTGCGCAACCGTGCTGTCATTGGCGAATACCAACCTTGCGTCAGAGAGGGTAAACGCCAGGTGCCAGAAGGAAATCCCGTTGCCGGATATTATCCAAGCATCATCAGCCCAGCACTGTTCATCAAGGTCAACAAGATCAGGACCTCCAGGAAGAAAAACCAGTACCTAATGCCGGCCGTTCGATCCGACGCGAATCTGCTCAGAGGTTTGGTGTTCGACGGCCGCACCGGTGCCGCGATGCACCATTGCCGCGTGGCCAACAACCCACGGCACAGCTACCTGTATTGCTCCGCCATCGAAAGAGGAGAACCCTCGAATCGGTGGAACTACATGGCGTTCGAAGAAAACCTGCTCTATCACCTGGACCGGATCAATTGGATCGATGTGATTGCCGAACCGCTCAACGGAGCGGACGTAAAGGAAAAATGTCACCTGGAAGAAGATATTGCGAAGGCAGGAGATAAGCTCAAGAAACTCCTTGTTGCAGTACTTGGCGACGCGAACCCTCCGAAGACGCTGGTCAAAGAAATGAAAACACTTGAGGCTCAGAAAGCGAATTTGGAACGCCGCCTCGCTGACCTCACCAAGGGCGCGAAGAACCTTTACGAACAGCAGAAGCTGATGGAAGAGGCAAAACTGGAAATCCGAACACTGCTCAGCGCCGGACCCGGTCGAGCGCGCGATCGTTTGCGGGAAGAGATCGCTGCTTTGGTGAAGCGCATTGATCTCTGGGATTCGCCTCGAACGTGCCGTGACATGAAGGGAATCAGTCTTGCCATTAACGGCGCTGTTGCGAAGGCGGGGTGGACACTCAAGGTCAATATCGCGCGCTGGCGGTGTTATCGAATCACGTTTGCCAATGACGCTGTCAGGTGGGTTTTGTGCGGACGCACGCGACTTCAAAGGAAAGGGGCACGCAGCCCATTGGATCCCGGCAAGCACAGCATGATCCTCGCGACCTGGGACCAACAGCGACAGGAACTCGCTTGATCTGCCGGTCACGAACTCCGACGAAAAACCCGGGAACCGATCGGAGCGAGTGATTCAGACGAGTTAATACAGTCAAGCACATCACCATGACGCGAAAAAACAGTCTGACGATGGGCACATTCTACGGCCGGTATTCGAGTGACGAGCAAGGTCTGGGAGACTCGATGCGGCGGCAGATGAGTGGCGGGCGGGAATACGCGAGGGCGAATGGGATTCGGATCAATAAGTACATCCTCGACGAAGGAATTTCCGGCTATCGGGGAGAGAACCTCAAGCGCGGCAACCTGGGCAAGTGGCTCGCTTCGGTTAAGGAGGGCAAAATCACCCCCGGATCCGTGCTGCTCGTGGAATCCATCGACCGGCTGTCTCGAAACCTGCCCACCGTCCAATTCACGGTGCTGGTGCAAATCCTCTCGGCGGGCATTGACATTGTGACCTTTGGGGATGGCAAGCGTTATAGCTTCGACTCGATCAACCGCCATCCCCACGACCTCTTTGGAGCCTTGGGGATCATTGTGCGCGCAAATGATGAAGCCGAGACACGGTCGCGGCGCGGCAAACAAAACTGGATCCAGAAGCGGAAACGAGCGTTCGAGGAGAAGCTGACGGCGAAAGCTCCCGTCTGGTCGAAGTTGAGGGCGGACCGGAAGGGATGGGACCTGATCCCGGAGCGCGTCAAACTGGTCAAACGGATTTTCGCAATGGCAGTGAGCGGCAAGGGGACCCACATGACCGCGGAGCAACTGAACCGAGAAGCCATCGCTCCTTGGGGAGGAGGAGCAAAGTGGGATGCCGGCAGCATCGCCCATATCCTGAAAAGCCGCGCCGTGTGTGGCGAGTACCAGCCGCACGCTTATGTTGGCAAGAAGCTTCGGCAGCCGTTGGGCCCGCCAATTCCAAATTACTATCCTCAAATCATTGAGCCGGCTCTTTTTGAAAGAGCCAATGGCTGCAAGCCGAGAAAGTCCGGCGTCGGCAAGAACGTGGAGAATCTCTTCGGGGAAATGACCTTTGATGGCCAGACCGGGGAACGGTTGGCCTTCCTCAACGCGTACCGTGGCAAGACACACTCCTTCTTGTTTCGGCAGCGCACGAATCGGCAGAGGCCATGCGAAGGCTGGGACTATTCCATGTTTGAGAACGGCTTTCTCTTTCACATGAACAAGATTGACTGGGCCGATCTCCTGACGAGTCCAATGCACGAGAACGTCTCAAAAGAGAAGCACCGGCTCGAAGCGGAAAAGTCAGGAACTCAGCGGACTCTCGACCGGATGGTGAACATGCTCGTGGATGAAGCCGAGCCTCCGAGGACGCTGGTCAAGGAAATGAAAGCTCTGGAAGCCAAACTCGCCGCTGTGGAACAGGAACTGGCCGACTTGAAGCAAAACGCAAATGAACTCTTGAAACGTCAGAGGTTGATGAAAGACGCCAAGGCTGAATTCGGGAAATTACTCAAGGCAAGGAATCGTGACGCGCGACTCCGGTTGCGCCATGAAATCCGTACGTTGGTCGAGCGTGTGGACTTTTGGGACCTGCCGGGCACGTGTGCCGAAGTGATGAGGTTGACGCCGCTGGTCAAGGACGCCATGAGGCGGAGCGGGTGGGAATTCAAGTCCGACCCCATGCTTTGGCCATGTTACAGGATCACGTTCACCAACGGTGCCGTCAGATGGGTGCTCTGCGAACGAATCCGAGTCGGGCGCAGGGAAGCCTCCGACTCCGTGAACCCAGCACAGAACAACATCGTGTTTGCGCCCTGGGCGTCCTACCTGCATGAAAACGGCATTGCGTCAGTTTCGGCAAAGCAAGATGGGCCAGATTCAAGGAACAACGGAGAGCCACGCCCACTGAACGGAAAGTGAGCGCAGCCGCCAAAGCCAAACTCTCAGCCGCGATGAAAGCCAAGTGGGCCTCCCGGAAAGCCGCCGCGAGCGGTTGAGAGGCAGAGGCATCGCCAGCGTCTGGTGACGGAGGCCAAGCGAAAACCGCCAAACTGCGTCAGATTCTCTGCTCATTCCACAGGCCGCCGCGACCCGCCGCGTAGAATTCGCCCCTTAGCGACGGTTATTCGCGCCCCCAGCGAATTCCTTTTGGCGAATCGCACTGTCTCCAGAAAGAGACACCTCTCTTGCCGCTAAAATGGGTATGGAATGAAGACGTTCCAGCCAGAACGAGCGCACGAGATTCCGAGCGCCAAACAGCGGAGATGTTGCCGCAACGGGCGGCACCGGATCAATTACCAGAGGAGAGCACCCATCCGCACGGAGAGGAAGCGCAAATTGGGGTGAAGGAGCCGGCTACCGATTGCTCGCGCACATGAAGCCGGCTCTGCCCAAAAATTCCCATTCTGGATTTCCAGGAATGCTGTGAACCCAACTGGCCATTTGACCAGAGCCGAACGTATCCAGAGGATCGGCGAGTTGCTGTCGAAGGGCGTTGCTCTCTTGCTCCTGCGGGAAGCCAACGAGAATGTCACAAGGCAATCGGAGTCGTCGCCAAACGGAGATCATCAAGCGCCCGCAAAGACAGTCGCTGGCCGTACGAGTAGTGCGGTTTCCGAGGACACCGCGGAGAGTACGATTCTTAATTACTTGAGACGGGTCGGGTGCGCCTCGCCGCGAGACATCCAGAGCAGTTTGGATCTGCCCAAATCTACGGTGTATCGGCATGTGAATCGTTTGGTCCGGATGAAGCTTGTCGGCCGGTCTGGCAAAACCACTTCGATTCGCTACCGACCGACACCGCTGGTTTCCGTAAGAGGTGGTCCAAGTGAACCAAGATTTGCCGAACAGCCAAGAGAGGCTTGCGGCAAATAATGCGTTCGAGACCGCAATATCTTGGTTCATTCGCCGCTCCCGTTTTTGAGTTTCCGCAGCAATTCCTCCCACTGGCGCGACCGGGTTTCGTCATCACCACACGAGAGCAGCGCCCGCAGACGGCGCTCGCTGAAGGCATGGATTTCGAGGGGCGGAGGTGGACACCGCAGGGCGTCTTGAATCACTTCGGGCAACTGAAGAAGGTTCATGATTTGGGTAACCCGAGCTCGCGAAATGCCTTCGCGGGAAGCAATTCTTGCTTGCGTCAGAAGATCATTTTCCGCGAGCTGTTGACGCCAACGCAGGGCCAAATGAAACGGGTGTGCAACGGGACATGTGTTCGTACGCTCTGTCCTGTCAACACTCAGCGCGTTGGCAGCAATGTTGCGAGGAAACCAGAAGGGGGTGACAATGAACGGCATGGCACCCCACCTTGAGCACGGCATTCCGAGGGTCACGGTAAGATTCCAAGAAGTTCGGGATTTGCCCATGCCAGCGGAGCCAGCTTCTAAGTTGTTGAAGCTCAACAGCAGTCTCCCAAGGTGGTCGCAACAAAACGCCAATTGCCAGAAGAAGTGCCAGAAGAATTTCGGGTTTGAGACAATCCCGCCATTATTCCGGCACAATTCGGCAGAAGGCGAGTTGAGCGCGACCAAAGTGGCGTAACTGTTCGGGTCAAGTGCTGGAAGAATATGAGGAACGCTCTGAGGAAGCCGATTGACCATGAATGAAACAATGGAACTCCTGAAGACCAAGGCTGTCGGCGAATTGGACGCGCTGAAGCGCCTGCAAGCCAAGGCCACCGAAAATAACACGGGGCAGACCGCCGCCAAGTTGGCTGCCTTGCTGCCGCCCTCCTCGACAGCGCCTTCAAAGGCGAGTTATGACTAGCATGACCACAGAAAGAATCAAGAACAGCAAGGGGCAAAGCCGAAACCGTCGGCAGGCTGTGACTTTTCCGCACCGGCGCACCTGCCCCGGAGAATTTCTAGGCTGCTGAAAATTACAGACTGCCGCCGCCGAAAATCGCCTGACTTCGGCGCTTCAGCCGCGCTCCACTTCACTCCGCTGCGCAATCACTGGCGACCTTTGCCCGCAAACTGATTGACTTCGCTATCGTTCCGTTCCCCGCCTCTGAAGCCGCCGGAGACAGGCCAAAGCAACCCAGTGTTTTCAGATCCATTCCCGCTTCGCTCCTCTCTACATTGGTCTTCAATCTCTCGCCCCCATCCGTGGCGACACCCCGCCCAGCAAAAACAGCCTCTCTCACGCCAACAAGGAACGACCGGCGGAAATGGCCGGGCAACTTTTCTGGCAAACGCTGGAACATCCCAAGAGTCGCTGGGCCACCTTCGCCGGCAGGCACTGGCAGCGCGGGGCCGGACGCTTCCGCCGCGCCATTCTTATGTCGGGCCCAGCACGTGCTTAACCTTCATCAACAGCTCCTGGGTGGTGAAAGGCTTTTGCAAATAGGTGGTCGCTTCCTGCTTGCTGCCGGGCCACACGTAACCGCTGATGCTCAAGATGCGCGTGCTGGGGGAAAGCCGGCGCAACTGCTCCACCAGTTCGCGCCCGCTCATGATCGGCATGACCAGGTCAGTGATGACCAGATCAATCGGTTTGTCGCTCTTGGAAATGATTTCCAGCGCCTTTTGCCCGCTGTTGGCCGTGAACACGCGGTATCCGTAGGACGAAAGGATCGTCTCGCCCATTGTCAGCAACAGGTCTTCGTCGTCCACCATAAGGATGGTCTGGTTGCCGGTCAGGTCGTCGCCGGCCTGGGTGCTGTCCTTGACAATGTTCTTCTCGGCCGGCAGATAGACGCGCACCGACGTGCCCACGTCCGGCTGGCTGGAGACCGCCACGCCGCCGCCGTGATTGGTGACGATGCCGTACACCCAGGCCAGACCCAGGCCGCGATGCGTTCCTTTTTTGGTCGTGAAGAACGGTTCAAAAATTCGCGGCAACACGTCGGGCTCGATGCCGCTGCCGTTGTCGGAAATTTCCGTGCAAACGTAAGACCCGGCCGCCAGTCTGGCATTGCGGTCCTGGGTCGGCTCGGCCAGTTCCACGTTGCGCGTCTGGACGCCGATGCGGCCATTTTCCTTGAGCGACTCGACGGCGTTTTCCAGAACTTTCATGAACGCCTGCTGGATTTTGGCCTCATCAAATTTGGCGGCGAAAAGCCGGCGGTCCAACTGGATGTTCCAAGCGGTCGGTTCTTTGCGCGAATTTTGAAAAAACTCGACGCAGCGTTGAAGGATGACGTTGACGTTGCCGGCGGCCTGGGCGCGGGGTTCCTTCTCCTGCAGGCTGAACGCCGCCAGGTCAGCGGCAACCTCTGCCGCCTTGGCCGCCGATTTCTCGATTTCCAGCAGCGTGCGCCGCCAGGGATGCGCCGCCTCGGCTTTACTCAACATCAGCGAGGTGTAGCCCAAGACACTGGTCAGCGCGTTGTTGAAATCCAGCGCCACCGACCGCGCCAGTTGCAACGCGCAATCCAGCTTTTGTTTGTGCACCAGTCCCGCATCCAGAGCGGCGGGTTTCGTTCCCGCGAGTTCCGACGTGTCAGGCAACAGTTGCAGCAACAGAAACCGCTTCTCGTGGTGCGCATGCAAGCCCACCAGTGCGGAGAAGGTTTTGGGGCCGGTTGGCAGGAGCAGTTTGAGCGGGGTGAGCGGCGCCAAGGCGGCGGCGCCGTCCTTCAGAAATTTTTCAACCGTGAGGCAGTTGTCCGCCGACCAGAGCGCGGCGAGCCTGGCGGAATCCGTCGTCAACGGCGGGCCAAAAGTATTCGTCGCTGCGTGATTGGCGCGAACAATTTCACCCGCGCCGTCCACCAGCAACGCTGGCCACGCGGCATTCTCAAAATCGAAAATGACATCTGACTTCATGAACGACCTGTTCCCGATTGACAGACTAGAATGCGGACGGCTTTTCTCAACTCGAAACTACGGTTTGCGGACAAACGCGGCGGGCAAAAGTTTCCGGACGGAAAAAACCTTGATGGCGCTTGGCGCCCGGCTGTCTGCGACGAACACCTTCGCCTTGGACGCGTACTCGGCCAGCAATTGCCGGCAGGCACCACACGGCATCGGGCCGCCTGCCGTGCGCGCGACCACCGCCATGGCGACAAAATTCCGCTTGCCGGACGTCAGCGCGTTGAACAACGCCACCCGCTCGGCGCAACAGGTCAGACCGTAACTGGCGCTCTCCACGTTTGCGCCGCAGACGATTTCGCCGGTTTGGGTCAACAGGGCTGCGCCCACCTTGAATTTTGAATATGGCGCCACCGCGCCTTCCCGCGCCCGGGCCGCTGCCCGCACCAGTTCCTGTTTATTGATTGCGACCATAATACTTCGCGAAGTTTTTCAGCAAGACGGCTGCCAAGGTCTTCACGCATTCGGCGGTTTCGAGCACTTCGTTATGCGACAACTCACGCTGGCTGATGCCCGACGCCAGGTTCGTGATGCAGGACAGCGCCGCCACGCGCAAGCCGCATTGCCGCGCCACGATGGCCTCGGGCACGGTGCTCATCCCCACCGCGTCCGCGCCGAACCGGGCAAACGCGCGAATCTCCGCCGGCGTTTCGTAACTCGGCCCGCTGACCGCGAGATAAACGCCGCGCCGCGTTTTCGTCTTGCCCGCCCGCCCGGCGCGATGCAACAGCGCGCACAACTTCGCATCGTAAGCCTGCGTCAAATCCACGAAACGCGGCAGGCCGGGAATCGCCGGGCCGCGCAGCGGGTTCGCGCCCATGAGATTGATGTGATCCGTCAACACCATGAAATCGCCAGCGCGAAAATTGCGATTTATCCCGCCCGCAGCATTTGTCAGCAGCAAATCGCGGATGCCGAACGCCGCCAACGCGCGTACGGCAAACGTCACGCGCTCCATCGAATGTCCCTCGTAAAAATGCGCGCGTCCGCTCAAGACCAAGACCGGCGTGCCGCCAAGTTTTCCGAGATACAATTTCCCCGCGTGTCCGCTCACACCAACCGGCGGAAAGCCCGGCAGTTTCGCGTAGGAAATCTTTTTCTCCACCTCCAACTCGCTCAGGACATGATGAAATCCGCTGCCGAGAACGACGGCGAGCGTGGGACGAAGGCGCGAAATGCTCCTGAGTCGGACGGCGGCGGTTTTTGGGTTGGTCGGTTTCACGGCTTCGTCGTCGTAAACAACGGGCGGAGACTCTCACTTCCCCTGTCCGAAGTCAGCCGTATTCTTCCCGCCTGCTGATTCTGGACAAACGGAAAGGGCCGGCGTGGTTCGGCGGACTATTTCCGCCTGCGAAATTCATCCATCAATTTCAAAATGCCCTCGCGGATTTCAAACAACTCCTGCCGCGCTTCCGCGACCATTTTCGCCGGCAGCAGTTTCTTCGGCGCAACGGCTGCCAAGCCGGCTTGCGATTTGTGCAGGTGGTCCAGCGCGCGCTTGAGATAGGCGACGGTGAAAGCGTGATCGTGATACCCACGGCCTCCGGCAAAGCCTTCGAGCGCGCCCGCCAGTTTCACGCCGGTGGTCTGGAATTCAAATATGAACTGACCCAGGTCCTTGTCGTCGGATTCCTCAAACCACAGCGCGTCCGCTTGATGCCAGAACTTCATCGCGCTCTCGGAGCACCGATGCTGTAACGGATGCCGAAGCTCGCCATCCTTGGTGCGAATCCAATCAATGCCTTCGCGGTGCGGCTCGGGTTCGGGTTCCGGCTCGTTCAACGCTTCCTCACAGGCACGATTGATTTCCTCGATGTGCTGTCGCTCTTCCTCGGCTTCCTTGGGCGTCAACTCCCTCAGCCAGCCCATTTCCTTCGCAATCTTTTCCTCGGACTCGTCCGAGTCGCCGTATTTCTCCTGTAGCTTCCTGTATTTGTCCGTGCGCGCGTCTGATTCCTTCAGGAACTTCTCGTAATCGTGCTCGTCCCATTCTTCTTCCGGGTCCTTCTGGCCGCGCTGTTGTTCTTCGATGGCTTCGGTGAGTTTCCGCATGAAATCGTCCATGCCCGCCGCGGCTTCTTTTGCGCGTTCCTCGTCCTCCTCCGGCGTCAACCGCCATTCCGGCGCGGAAATGGTAAGTTCATAATCTGCACTCTCGACCACCACCCGCCCGTTGGCCTCGCTGAACCATTCGAGGTAAAGGCTGTTGGCCATGTGCTCCGGCGGCTTTTCCTTTCGGTGAATCATATCGAGCGCCTCGGTAAGCGGCACGTCGAACACGCGCACCTTCCGTGACGCCGTAAGGTCACCGATGCTGCCGCGCTGGATCGGATGGAGCGAATCGAGATGCTGATGGGGTACACGCTTGAGTGGATTGGTGAACGTGAGCCGGCAACCGGCGAGGTCGGGCCACGCGTTGCCCTTGAGTTCTAGCTTCACCGGGTCGGCGCGGCCCTCGACCCAGATTTTGCCGCGCACGATTCCCTTGACGCGGTTGTCAATCTCGCCGCGCACCACGCTGTCGTGAATTCGGAAGGCCATGCCGCAGAATAATCCCGCCGTCCGGAATTGCGCAAAACGATTCCGCCGGCGTAATTCAGGCGGAACCATTCACGGGAGAATGATGAAAATCCGATGGTCACCCACCGCCAATCCAATGAGTTGTGAAATCGGAGATGCCTTGCGGAGTCGCACCTTCAAGGCTTGCCGGCTTCCCAGCGTGACAACACGCGACCAATCTCGGCGCTCACTTCCGCCCGGGCCAGTTGCCGGTCGCCATGTTTCATCAGCAACTCGTCGTAGCGCGTGTGCTCGTGCCGGATGTGCGCAATGACCGCCAGCCGCAACGCCCGCGGATCGAATTCCTTCGCTGCGGCCGAGCGTCCGACGCGCTCGGAATATTTCTGGCACGTCCAAGCAGCGATGCGCCCGGCTTCCGGTTGTGGGCAGCCCGGAAAGATTTCCCGCAATTTCGCCGCGACCGCCGCCTGATATTCCCGATCTTCCACCTGCCGCCGCACGGCGGCGCGTTCCCGCTGGCGCGCGCGGCGTTCCTCGTCCGCGAGACATTCGGTTTCGGCGCGCTCAATTGCATCCGGTCTAACGAGGATGCCCTGGCGCTCGTAGCGTTTCCGGGCACGCGCCCATTGCACCACCACCGCGCGCAACGGCGAGTGCTTCGTGGCCCGGCGTGTGAGGGCGGTGTTGCCGCTGGGAAGAAATTCCAGGTGGGCGAGGTCGGCGCACGACATACAAAGCGGCTGGTTGTTCTCCAGTCGAATCCACCGGCCTTTGCCCAGTTCCTCCCCGCACTCGGCACATTTCGTGTCGCGGCGGATGATGAACACCACGATCTCGTCGGTTTTGCCGGTCGAACCTTCGGGTTGTGTTTCGTTCACAGAGCACCTCCTGGATTTATATTACCGGGGAAACATCCGCTCCATTTCGTCCCGCGCGAAGTTCAGCGCAGGCAATTCGTGGTCCAGGCGCACCGGAACTCCAAGCTGAAGCGCGACCGACTCAAGCATCCTGGCCGCGCGCGGGCGTTGCACGCAAATAACTTCGGGCCGGTTTCCAAATTGACGCAATGAATTCGCGAGCACGGTGGCCAGCACCCCGGCGCCGTCAGCATCGCTGGCTTCGCCCAGACGAAAGCCGCCCACGAAGCCCGACGCGCGGTCCACCGCCATCGCCGTTATTGGAAACCACGGGCGATCCGGACCGCGGATCGGCATCGGTGAATAGAAAACATCCAACTCCAAGTGAAAGCCTTTCGCCTGCGGCAGTTTCATCAGCCGGGCCAGCGTGGTTTCGTCCAGGGTGACCGGCGCGGGCAACGGTTCCGGCGGTGGAAGCATCGGATGCCAATCAAGGTCTTCAGCGCGCAACTCGCGTTGCGAAGGATCGAAATCATCCGGCAGATAAGCGATATCGCCGTCCAGATGCGCGTCCCAAACTTCCGGATGCGCGCGCATCAGCCGGGCCAGGGCCGCCACGCGGGGCAACGCGAACAAGAGCGTTTCCGCCTCAACCTGGGTCATGTGCCAAGGATAGCCGCCCGGCACAAGGCTGCGGAACACCGGCCACACGCATCCGCGCTTGAGCGGCGGGGAATAGTTGGCGGCGGCCAGCCCGGCGCGGTCTTCCTTCCACAATTCCTTTTTGGCCGTGAATTCCACTTTGACCAGGTCCTGTTCGAACGCGCTGTCCGCTTCTTCCAATCCGCCCGGTTGGCCGTCGTTCAGAATTGTGTTCATCAGCCAGCGATGCCCGGAGGCGCGGCGGTAAACCAGCAAGGCAAACACTTGCCGCAGCCGGCCCAGAATTGAGCCGAGCAACACCTCCTTCGATTTCGGATGCCGCAAGCCGACAATGTGGGAATCATGCATCCATTCCCACGGCGCGAGCCGGCCAAATTCATCCGCCGCCAGCAACAGGCCTTTCCACGTTTCGACCGACACCGATGGAACGGCAGGTTGATTGGAGCGGCGCTTCTTGACTGGTTCTGACATCCCGCCAGTAAAACCGAACTCCGCGACCGTGCCAACTACAGAAACAGCAAGACTTGAATTTTTCCGCGCGCCGTGCGTTCTGTGCGCGTGCTGACGACGATTCGCAGGGCCGAGTATGCCGAACTGGTGGCGCTCTTTTTCATCCAAGGAGCGGCGCTGGGCATGTGGCTTGTGCCGTTGAGCACCGTGCTGGACGCGAACGGGCTGCACGCCATCAAGCCGATCGCCTACGCAGCGAGCGCCCTCGCGGCGTTCATTTCCCCGCTGATCTTTGGCGCGATGGCCGACCGGCACGCCTCGCCCGTCAAGGTGTTGCGCGGACTTTCGGTGGCCACAGCGGTGACGATGGCGCTGGCCAGCGCGGCCATCCAACTTCGCTGGCATCCCTGGCTCGTGCTGGCGTTGATTCAACTCTACGCGCTCTGTGCGTCGCCAACGTGGAGTATTTCTTCCACGATTGTCTTCGCGCGATTGGAAGACGCGAAGAAGGAGTTTGGGCCGATCCGCGCGATGGCGACGCTGGGTTGGATGGCGGGTTGCTGGCTGGTCAGCGCGCTGGGCGCGGACACGACGGCGCTGGCCGGTTACAGCGGCGCGGTGGTGTGGCTGGTGGTTTGCGCGTTCACATTTTTCCTGCCGGAATTGGAAACGCCGAAATCGGTCGAGAACCTCACCTTGCGGCAACGGCTCGGTTGGGACGCGCTCATCCTGCTGAAAAATCCCGACCACCGCGTCGTGTTCATCACTGTGGCGCTGTTTGCGATTCCGCTGTGCGGATTTTATCCCTACACCCCGACGCATCTGCGCGAACTGGGCTTCCAACACACCAGCGCGTGGATGTCGCTCGGGCAGGTGACGGAGATCATCGCCATGTTCAGTCTCGGCGCGTTGCTCCTGAAATGGCGGTTGAAATGGATTTTTGGCTGCGGTCTTGCCTTGGGCGTGGTGCGGTTCGTGTTCTGCGCGCTCAACACCAAAGCCTGGCTGCTGGCGGGCGTGGTGCTGCACGGCGCGTCGTTCACGCTTGTGTTCATCACCGCGCAGATTTATCTCGACCAACGCGTGGACGCCGCGTGGCGCGCGCGGGCGCAGGCGTTGATGGCGCTGATGAGCAGCGGCGTGGGCCATCTCACCGGCTACCTCGGCGTGGGCTGGTGGTTTATTGGCTGCACGGGTGCGAGCGGAACGCAGTGGCCGCTCTTCTGGGGTGGCCTAGCCGTGGCGGTGGCGGCAGTGCTGATTTATTTTCTGGCGGCGTATCGCGGCGTCGGCTCCGGCCTCGCACCAGCGAAGAAGGTGGTAACACTTCCGTGAACTCAGATCGCGGCGGGAGTTTGGCGAGGCGGCCCCTCGAACAAGCAACCAAGCTACGCGGCGAAGAAACCCAGCGTTTGTCTGGTCTCTACGGCAGGCCCTGCCCCAGCCCCTTCTTCCGCCAAGTTCTGCACACTTACCGCTTCGAACCGCTCGCCCTCGAAAACGATTTGCCTCACCGTCTTCCCGCTGCCGCTTTCGCGTTTGAGATAGGCGCTCACGTCCATCCAGCGGATTTCCCCATCCGACCTGCGGATGACCAGCATGACGGGGTAAGCTTGCTGCTGCCAGTAATCGGCCCAGTGCGGGTTCTTGATCTGAAACACCTCCGCGCCATCGCCCTGGCGTTTCTTGAGGTAAGAGTCGCCGGACTTGAGCTGCACATACAGGCGCTTCCCGGAGGCGCGGCCCTGGTCGTCCTTGAACTCGATCTCGCCATCAATCCCGTGATCGCTGTTCGTGTAGCCCCGATAGATTTGCCCGGCTTCGGCCACGATGAATCCCGTGTGATGCACCGCCGGCGAATCGAACTTCTCCTCGATCACATCGCGCAGGAGGATCGGTTTGCCACAATCCGGACAGAACACCTTTCCCTTGCCGCCGGGAGCCAGCAGGATTCAAAACCACGAATGGACACCAATGAACACCAATTCAAACCGCGCTGCGCCCTTATCAACGCGTGCTGAACACTCCGCAGCCCGCAAGCCTCTTCCCATTCGTGTCAATTCGTGTGCATTCGTGGTTAAACTGCCGCTTCCCCTTTGAAATCCGCCGCCGACTTCCAGAGGTCCGTGCTCTGAAATGCCACCGTGTGATGCAGCCGCACCACCAGCGTCGCGTAGATGTCGTCCACCGGACCGTCGAAGCGATACGTCACCAGCACGCTGGGGTGACTCGGCTGCTCCTTCCGTTCGCGCCGGAAGTAGCTCGGAAACGTCAGCATCGCCGAGCCATCGCAAGGCTGGCGCAGACACCACGCCCGGCTGATGAATGTCTCCAGCAGCGTACGCAACACGACCATCTCGTCCTCACACGGCAGCCGCTTGAAATCCTGGTAATCCAAATCCCCGGCCAGCAACTCGTCCTCACGGATGCAGCCCAACTCCTGCGGATGCTTCCGCACCTTCCGCACCACGGCGGCGGCGTAGCGGCTGAGCACCTCCGGC
>JALOTT010000379.1 GCA_025457745.1 Verrucomicrobiota bacterium | reverse complement strand
GATGATGTTTGTGAGCTTCATGACAACTTCATTCTACCTTCTTCGGCGGGGCGAAGAGCTGGTCTGTGTTCGGCAATTCCAATTTGCCGGTGAGCGGGCGCGAATAGATGTATGCCTCGGCGCTCTTGTAGCCGTCAAGGTTGCGGATTTTCATCAGCGCGGCGCGTTGCGAATCGGTGAGCGTGCGATTCACCGTGGTGAACGTCATCGTGTAGAGCCAGGACATCTCGCCGTCGAGTTCGCCGTAATGCCGGCCAAGCGCAAGCACCTTGGCGCGGTCCGGGGTTTCGCCAGCAAGGTATTTGCGCAGCTCGGTTGAGATGGCGCGGCGCGCGGTGATGGTTTCGTTGATGGCTTTCTTCTGCTTGGCAATGATGCCGGTGACTTCGGCGCGTTGCTCGGTGGTGAGCGTGTCGAGGAAATCGCTGCCACCATCACCGGTGCGCGAGAGGCTGATGTCGTAATCGCGCTTGCCCATCGCGGGCATGTCCTTCATGTAAAAGCCGCCGAAGTACGTGCCGTGGCGCTCGGGACAAAAATAAGTGTCGGCGTCGAGGTTGCCGGCGGTCCAACTGAAGAACTCGCTCGCGTAGGTCATGTAGGCGACGTTGAAAATCTGCGGCTTGCCGCGTCCGGTGTCGCGGATCTTGTCGCGCTCGTCAATGGCGGGCCAGGAATTGAAATCGCCGAACTTCATCTTCGCGAAATACGCCTTCTGCTCCTGTGTGAGCGAACGCCACACCTGCGCCATCACCTCAGCGCGACGCAAACTCAGCTCGGCGTCCTTCTCAAAAATGTCGCCGACATACTTCACGACGGCGGCTTGATTCAATCCGTCGCTGCCCGCCGGAATCTGCGCGTCAAGCTGGCGATGGAAAGCCTTGATCAACGGCAGCCGCATCCGCGCGAGCGCTTCGAGCTGCGATGATTGTTCCTCGGCGAGATCGAGAAACTTCTGTTTCTGTTCGGCGTTGAGCGTTTGCAGCACGTTGCCTGCGACGCGATTGAGGAACATCGGATTGTGCCCCTTCACCGCAACGTCAATGTCCCGCATGTATTGGAAGCCAAAGAAGTCGCAGACCTTGCCGGGCGGGATGAACGTGGACGCCCCGAAGTCGCCGGTGATGAACGCCAGGCCGTTGAACGCGATGGTGTGGAGCTGGGCCTTGTCCGAGACGGCTTGCTGGATGGAATATGTTTGCGCGGGCGAGAGCTGTTCGCCGCGTCCGCGGCGCTGGTCCTCGCCACGCGGCGGCTTTTCGCCAGCGGCCCGGGGCGGACGATCCTCCGCCGGTTGGGCGTGGCTGATGAATGTCGAACTGCCCAGCAGAGCTGCCACGAGTAGCGATGTTGTTTTCATACAACTCAGCAGACCTGTGGCTCATTAAGCCAACCGGCAAGATTTCATTAAAACGCGTTAACGAATTTCCTTTCGACGAGGGGCAGGCGGCGGCGGTAGTGTGAAGCCGTGAAAATCCTGGTTGTGGAAGACGACAAGAAGCTCGGCGGGTTCGCGCGCAAAGGCCTCGAAGCGGCGGGCTTCGTCGTGGACCTCTGCGCCGACGGCGACGAGGGTTTCACGCTCGCGACCACGCGCAGTTACGATGCCATCGTGCTCGACATCATGCTGCCGGGCCGTGACGGGCTCAGCATCTTGCGCAACCTGCGCGAGCAGCATTTCACTGTGCCGGTCATCTTGCTCACGGCCCGCAGTGCGCTGAACGAGCGGCTCGACGGTTTGAATCTCGGCGCGGACGATTATCTCACGAAACCGTTCTTCATCGAAGAACTCGTCGCGCGGCTGCATGCGCGGCTGCGGCGGGGGAGCGGACAGCAAACCACGTTGCTGGAATACGGCGACATCACCGTCACTCTCGTCACGCGCGAAGTGAAGCGCGCCGGGCAAAGCGTCGAGCTGACCGCGCGCGAGTTCGCGTTGCTTACGTGCTTGATGCGGTCGCCGGGGCGGACGTTCACACGCGCGCAGATCTGCGAGCAGGTGTGGAATTATCATTTCGATCCCGGCACGAACCTTGTGGACGTCTATGTGACGCACTTGCGCAAGAAGTTGGGTCGCGAGGGCGGCCCACCGTTCATCGAGACCGTGCGCAGCGTGGGCTACCGCATCCCGCAGGAGAAACCGGGCAAATGAACCTGAATTCGTTCCGCCTCAAGATTGCGCTGTGGACCGGCGTGTTCACAGGGCTGTTGTTGATCGGTTCTGGCATTTTGCTCTGGCGGATTTCACATCAGTTCAATCGCAACCAAATCGACCGAGAGATCCGCAACGTCGGCCAGGCCAATCTCGACCGCGTGCAAGGCGGCGATCACTGGGCGCGATTGGAGGAAGCGTTGAAGTTCGTCTCCGGCAATCAGCAATCGGCGCGATTCGTCCTATGGGTGAAGCACAATGACAAGGTGATTTACACTTCACCCGACTGGCCAGGCGGGCTCGTGCCGGAGGATTTTCGCGTCGCGGACACTTACGAAGGACCGAGCGCGCCAAAGCCCGGTCAACCGCTGCCCGCCGCGCCGCGCCGGGGCGAACCGATTTCACCAAGTAATCCAGCGTTGCCACTGAAGTCCGCGCAGTTTTCCACCCACCAAACTGGCGCGACCGCGTGGCGCGTGGGCGTGATGGGCAATCCTTACATGACGCTGATTGTCGCGGCGAACATGGATGACTTCGAGGCGCGCATGGCCCGGTTGCGCAACGTGTATTTCACCACGCTCGTGGCCGTCCTCGCACTCGTCGCCGGAGGCGCATGGCTGGTGGCGCGACGCGCATTGCGGCCCGTGACCGCGCTCACGCAGACCGCCGAGCGCGTCACCGCCCGCGGGCTCGACCAACGCATCCCGACCCTCACCAGTGATGCTGAATTCAAACGACTCATCACGGTTTTCAACGAGATGCTCGATCGATTGGAGAGAAGTTTTTCCCAGGCCACACGCTTCAGCGCCGACGCCTCACATGAATTGAAGACCCCGCTCGCGCGACTCCAGATGGAACTGGAAGAGGCGCTGCAGAACGCACCTGCTGGTTCGCCGCAACAGGAAATGTTCAGCAGTCTCCTCGACGAAGTGAGCCGCCTGAAAGCCATCGTGCAAAAACTGCTGCTGCTCTCGCTCGCCGACGCGGGCCGGCTGCAACTCCACCGCGAGCCGGTCAACCTGACGCGCGTGCTGGAAAACGTCGTCGAAGACTGCCGCCTGCAAGCGCCGCACCTGAGCGTGGAACAAAGCCTCGTACCGAACATTGAAGTGCCGGCCGATCCGGAGCTGCTGGAACAGGCACTGCAAAACCTGGCAACCAACGCGGTCAAATACAACTGCGAGCGCGGGGCGATTCGTTTCGAGCTGACGCGTGAAAACGGCAATGTGCTGGTGCGCGTGGCCAACACCGGCCCGGGCATCCCCGCCGCCGACCGCGAGCGGATCTTCGAGCGCTTCTACCGCGCCGACAAATCCCGCACCAACCACGTGGATGGCGTGGGGCTGGGCCTGAGCTTGGCGCGGGAAATCGTCCGCGCCCACGGCGGAGAACTGGCTCTTGAACTCGGGGAAGACAATCTCACGCGCTTCCTCATCACTCTGACAGAGCCACCAAGTTCACCGGCAGATGCGGGAGGTTGACTGGCTCGAGGAAAACATGGCCAAACAACTCGAGTGGTGCGGCGAAGCGCCGTTCTACACGCTCGGCCCGCTCACCACCGACATCGCATCCGGCTACGATCACATCACCAGCGGCATCGGCGCGGCGATGATCGGCTGGGTGCGAGCCGCACGGGCCACCGGCTGTGCGATGCTCTTCTACGTCACGCCCAGGGAACAGTTCGGCCTGCCGAACAAGAAAGACGTGAAAGACGGCGTCATCGCCTACAAGATCGCCGCGCACGCCGCCGATTTGGCGAAAGGCCATCCCGGCGCGCAATACGGCGACAACGCGTTGAGCAAGGCGCGCTTTGAATTCCGCTGGGAAGATCAATTGAACCTCAGCCTCGACCCCGTCACCGCGCGCGAATTCCACGACGAAACGCTCCCGCAGGACGGCGCGAAGACCGCGCACTTCTGCTCCATCTGCGGCCCGCACTTTTGCTCCATGAAGATCACCGAAGACGTCCGCAAATACGCCGCCGAACAAGGCGTGAGCGAGGAAGAAGCGCTCAAGAAGGGCATGGAAGAAAAGTCGAAGGAGTTC
>JALOTT010000378.1 GCA_025457745.1 Verrucomicrobiota bacterium | reverse complement strand
AGTGCCTTGAGCTGGAAGTGCATGTCGGTCAATTGGAAAGCTCCGCCGGTGATGGTCATGGCGGTGGTGGCTCCGGTGGCGGGGTCTGCGTCAAACGAAACGTTGATCGAGCCGGTGGCCGTGGTGGTTTTGGTATCCGAAGCGGAGAACCCGCCGGCGGAGGCGCTCACCGTGACGTTCAACGTGTTGAAGCCGGGCTGGCCGGTGACCAGGTTGAGGGTGCCGCTGCCGGGATTGGCAAGCATCCGGCCGGTTCCGACCACGAAGAGCAGACAAGCAATGAGGGGATAGGTTTTCATGGGCTAATACTGATAGGAATTGGTTTTTTTGACGCTCCACGATTCAGGGAGAATTGCTTTTGCGCCGTGTTCATTTTGTACCAAGCGTACCAAGTATATGCCTCCGAAGCCGCACGGCAAGATTTTTTCCAGGGTTTTCAGCCATCGGCGACCCTGTTTTCCCCCGCCGGAAGGCCCGCCGGCACCGGCTTTCCGGCTCAAGAACTGATAGGGATTGGCTTATTTGACGCTGCGCGGTTCAACCGGGTTTCCGGCTATCCCGGCAGGAGCAATGGCAAACGGGGCGTGGAGACGGGCGCAGCTTGAAGGTTCCCCCGAACGCAAACTGGCCTGGCGCGCGGCGTTTACGCCCGCTGCAACGTCCGCAAAACCGCAGGCCAGCGGTTTCATCCAATGCCACTCGGACGTTGAACCTAAATTCCGCAGTTGGAATCGGGCGAATAAATTATAAACCACGGATGCACACGGATGCACACGGATTTGAGGCTGCGCGTCTCACTCACCTTGCAGGTGAGTCAATAATTTCGTGGAAGTGCTTGGTATCCGTGTCCATCTGTGTCCATCCGTGGTTGAACTGCGTTTTCTAGGTTGAAGCAGCCTGAAAGCCCGCGCGCCGGGGGAACCGGTCAGATGTACCCCCGGTAATTCCTTCTGTAATTCCGTCTTTCCTCAGGACGTTCTTCTGATTAGTGTTCGCGCATGATTATCGCGCCTTCGCTGCTCGCGGCCGACTACGGCCGGTTTGCCAAAGAAACCGGGCGCGCGGACCGTTCCGGCGCCGAGTGGCTCCACCTTGACATCATGGACGGCCATTTCGTGCCGAACATTTCCTTCGGGCCGGCCGTGGTCAAAAGCATCCGCCCGCTGTCGCGGATGTTCTTCGATGTGCACCTCATGTGTTCGAAGCCGGAGATACTGCTTGAGCCGTTTGCCCGGGCCGGCGCGGATCAAATCACCGTTCACGTCGAGTTGGGCGATGCGGTCACCCCGTTGCTCTGGAAAATCCGTTCGCTGGGCAAGCAAGTCGGGCTTTGTGTGAATCCGCCCACCGCCATCGGCCTCGCGCAACCCTATCTCGACCAGATTGATCATTTGCTCATCATGACGGTGAACCCCGGCTTCGGCGGGCAGGAATTCATTCACGAAGCGGTGCCGAAAATCCAACAGGCCGCCGCCTGGCGGCGCGAGCGCAACCTGCCCTACCGCATCGGTGTGGACGGCGGCATCAATTTCAAGACCGCCGTTGAATGTGCGCGCGCCGGCGCGGACGTGTTCGTCAGCGGCACCACCTTGTTCGGCCAGCGCAACCTCAAGGCGGCCGTGGAAAAAATGCGCAAGTTGGTGACCGCGGCGCACCCGCGTAATCACATGGCAACGGCGATGGCAAAGGTTTCCACCTGACCCAGCTCCGGTCCCTGGCTTTTCCCAATGGCTCAAATCAAATTTGGAACTGACGGCTGGCGCGCGGTCATCGCCGAAGATTTCACGTTTGCCAACGTCGCGCGCGTGGCCCAGGCGACGGCGGATTACTGGGCCGCGCATCCCGTCGCTGGCACGGGGAAGAAAGTCATCGTCGGCTACGACCGGCGATTTTTTTCCGACCAGTTTGCCCAATGCTCCGCCGAGGTTTTCGCCGGCAACGGCTTTCAGGTCGTGCTGACGCCCGAACCTGTCCCCACGCCGTCCGTTTCGTTCGCGGTCAAAGACCAGCGTGCCGTGGGGGGCGTGATGATCACGGCCAGCCACAACCCGCCAGCGTTCGACGGCTTCAAACTCAAGTCGCACTACGGCGGGTCCAGTGATTCCGACACCTGCCAAGCCGTGGAAAGTTGTCTGGATCGCAACCCGGTGCGCTCGGCTTCTTCCAGTGAAACTACCTGTTGCCCGTTGCCCCCTCACCCTGCCCCCTCCCCAACTGGGGGAGAGAATTCCCCGAAACAGATTTCGCGCATTGAACCCCTGAACCTGGTAAGGACGCGTTCCACCGCGTCCCCATCTTTCCGGCCAGAAGTTTGGGACGCGGGTGGAACGCGTCCCTACCAAATGCAAAGGGAGGTTCATGGGGAGGGTGGCGTCCCGCCGGGGGAGGGCTCCGGCACCATCATCATTCAGGATGTTCGCCCCGCACACTTCGCCGCGCTCAGGAAGCTTGTGGACTTCAAACTCATCGCGAAGTCGAAGCTGCGCTTCGCTCACGACGCTTTGTTTGGAGTGGGTGCGGGTTGCTTCGAGCAATTGCTCGCGGGCACAAGTTGCAAGGTCACCACGCTGAACGGCAACCACGACGTGCTGTTTGGCGGCATCAACCCCGAGCCGGTCGAGGCCAATTACGCCCGCAGCCAGGCGTTTCTGCGCCGACATCCGCACGACCTTTGCCTCGTGACCGACGGCGACGCCGACCGGGTGGGCGGCATGGACGGTCGCGGGCATTATCTGACCACGCACAATTTGATTTGTCTGCTGCTGCATCATCTCATCAGCAACCGGAAGGGCAGGGGACGGGTCGTGAAAGCGCTGACGACGACTTCGCTGGTGGACAAGATGTGCGCGGCCCACGGCTTGGAGCTGGTCGAAACTGGCGTGGGCTTCAAATACATCTGCGCCGAAATGCTCAAGGGCGACGTGTTGCTCGGTGCGGAAGAGAGTGGCGGCATCGGTTTTGCGGGCCATATTCCCGAACGCG
The DNA here is from genome assembly GCA_025457745.1 of Verrucomicrobiota bacterium. Taxonomy (GTDB): domain Bacteria; phylum Verrucomicrobiota; class Verrucomicrobiia; order Limisphaerales; family JADLHS01; genus JALOTT01. The sequence continues at coordinate 1,226 of JALOTT010000378.1, read as the reverse complement.
ACGGCATCGCCGCCGGGTTGATGTTGCTGGAAATGCTGGCGACCGAGCGTGTTTCGGTCAACCAGCTCGTGGCGAACCTGGAAAAGGAATTCGGGCCGCATCGCTACGGACGGATTGACACCCATTTCCCGCTCGCACAGCGCGCCGCGTTGATGGATTACCTCAAACGGAATCCGCCCGCCAAGCTGCTGCGTTCGCCGCTGGCGGAGGTGAAATCCTACGACGGGGTGAAGTTCATCGCGCAGGACAGTTCGTGGCTGATGTTGCGCGGTTCGGGCACGGAGCCGATGCTGCGCATCTACGCCGAGGGGAAAACGGACTCGGACGCGCAAAAGCTTTTGCGGACGGGCGTGAAATTGATCAGGCGCGTTTGCCCTGCGGTCCGGTTGCCCCGCCGACGGTGAATCAATTGTCCCTCACCGCGAGGCCTGGAACATGGCTTGCTATGGGGCGACGCGTTTGAATTTCATGCGAGAAGATCGAACGCATCCTGCGGTGAGTTGGTCAAACTGAACAAAATTCGACTGTGATAAAAAATGAAACTACCCAAAGTAATCAGAAAGACGGTGAAAGCCATCGCGCCGCGGAAAAACGCGGCCACCACCACCAAACGGCCCGTGACGACCATCGAAGCCAGGGTTGACGTTGGGTTTGGCAACAACCTGTTCGTCCGCGGCGAAGGCGCCGGTTTAAGTTGGGACCACGGCGTGCCCCTGAAGTGCATTGACCCGCAAACCTGGCAATTGACCGTTCCGGCCGGCGACCAGCTGAAATTCAAGCTGCTGCTCAACGACACCGTGTGGGCCAAGGGCGAAGATCTCGTGGCCGCGCCCGGACAGCGCCTCCAGATCGCACCGGCATTTTAACCGGAGCGAGGGAACGACCGAGAAGCCTGGTAGGGATCTCTCGCCGAGGGTTCCCCGCCCGGGCTCCGCTTGCGACGGCGGGCGCGCGCACGGCGCGCACGGAGTGACGCGCCCCGGCATCAAAACTTCTTTGTCCCAGTCCCAGTACGGCGACGCGGAAAGTTGCGGCCCGAGGCTCCGGACCGGGCCGCTATCGGCAGGTAGGGCGCGTCACTCCGCCCGCCGTGCTCGCGCACCGTCGCGGCAGGTGCGCGCCGTCGTGTGTTTGCCAAGCTGCGGCGCGCACGGAGTGACGCGGCCTACCAGACCGGCATCGAAACTTCTTTGTCCCAGTCCCAGTATGGCGACACGGAAAGTTGC
>JALOTT010000377.1 GCA_025457745.1 Verrucomicrobiota bacterium | reverse complement strand
GAAGCACCGCTCCAGTTCCAGCAGCGTGCGTGGATAATCCTCTGTCATCGCAGAAAACACTACCACTTGGGGGCTGTGGAGTCATGTCAATACCCCTATTTTCGTTTGAGCAGGGCACCCACAAGAATGCCCAGCCCGAACACGATCCCCAATGACTGGTAGGGATACTGCCGAATGATCCGATCCGTGGCGCGAACACCGGCCAGCGCCTGCTGTTTGATGCGTTCACCTCGCGTCTTCACCCGTTCCAGCACGTTCACAAGTTCAGCCTTGGACGCCTCGGACAGGTTGGCACCAGTAACCTGGACCAACGTCTCGGCCTCATGCACGAGCAAGGACACATCCTCCGCCAGTTCGTCCAACGAGGCATTCTCCGCTGTCAGGTTCTTAAAAAAGACTTCCATACGATTTGGTTTCCGCTTGGATGAATCCGGCCCTCACGCTACCGCCGGCGACCGATGACTTCACCTGCCAACACAGTCCTGCATAACCAGCGAAAAGCAACCTCGCAACGAACGTTGACCAAAGCCGGTGCGAGCTTTGATCACGAGGGTGGCTGACCGATTTCGGCCATGCCCTGCGCGGAAACCAGTTCGCCTTCGTTCGGGAGCGCGTTGTCGGACGTGGGCAACGCGAGGTTGGTGACGACGTCGAAGCCCGCCTGTCGCAGCGCGGCGAAATCGTCCGGCTGCGGCATGCCGCTCGTGGCCAGCCGGTCATCAATGCGCAGGAAATTGCGAATGTGGGTCAACGTGCTCATTGCGAAAACTTTTCTGCGAACGCGGTCAATTTTTTACCGAAATCGTCCTCGCTCTCAATCAAATCTCGTGGTGAATAAAGCCGTCGAATTGATACTCATCGTCTATAGACTCATCGTATTCGCATTCCTATCGTCTTGCCGTGTCGCAGGAAAGCAAAAACCAGCTCAAAGCGTTCGGCTTACGCGTCCGCAAGCTCCGTGAAGCGTTGGACTGGTCTCAAGACCAACTCGCTGAACAGGCTGACCTGCATCGCACCTACATTAGCGGTTTGGAGCGGGGCGAACGAAATGTCTCCGTGCTAAACATTCTTCGACTGGCTCGCGCGCTCAAAACGACCCCCGGCAAACTTCTGGACGACATTGAGGGCAGGCGATGACTGTTGTTAATCTTCACAGCCCCGATGGGAAGACGCACGCAGCAGTTCAGATTGAAGGAATCGAACCGAAACAATACAAGCAGTTGTCTGATGCTCTGGGCGCTGCGTTGGATCGGGAAGAGTTGGCCTATGTTGCTGTTTCCGTCGCAATGCGCCAGGCGGTTGAGCTTTGTCCGAACGCGAATCCCGCAGACTTGTGGGTTCATCTGATTTATGACCAGTTCCGCAACCGATTCAAAAGAGCCGACCAGAGCTGGAAACGCGTCAGCGGGCAGGCTTTCGAGCACGTTCTCGCTTCGGTCTATCAGGCGCGTTTGTTTGCGCACGGAATCTCTCTGCGACCGAGCACACGCGCGGACGCGGTTGCATTTGGCTTGGTCAAGCGCGGTCTGGGTAGCGCAAAGACCGATTTGGTCCTAGAAGGAACTCACGCTGGAAAACTGCACAGGTTCGGCGTCATTCACTGTAAAGCGAGCATCGCCGAGCGACTGACTGATGACGTGCCCGTGAGCAAGGCGCTCATGAGGCAAGGAGTCTGGTCCGCTATTGCGACGATGGATGCAAAGATGTTCCCGCCGCCGCACGGTGATGGAGTCGTCAACGGAGAACTTGGTTTGAACGCGCGGGATAAGCGAAAGTATTTCGAGGTCGCTGGACAGTTTAGCGGTTGCTACTCATTCAATTTGCGGACGCCGCCAAGTCCGGCCAAGACAAAATCAGGCTGCCGCATCAATACGTTGAGTTTCACGGAGGCACAACCAGATTTGCTTGTGAAGGATGTTTGTGCTGCTTGGCAAGCGTTCAAGCGCGATTGACTTAAGGGCGGCGGAACACCATGACGTGTTCCAAGGAAATGCCGCCGCCATCGCCGCCGAGGTTGGCAATCCGCTTCTTGAGCAGTTGCCGCGTATAGTAATGCTCCAGCCCCCAGCCTAGTTCGCGCATGAAGTCCGTCGTAATGTGGCCGTTGTTAATTCGCGTTCGAGAAAGCACCCGATCACCGATGACGATGATGACCCGCTCTTGCGCTACGCTCGCGATCTGTTTCAGACCGTCCAAGTAATCCAAGTAAAAGTTCACTGCTTCCCGGTGGTGCGCCATTTTTCGTTCGCGGATAACTGCGAGAGTCAGCCGTAAAGTTTCTGACGACACTGACCGTTCACGGGCATCGACACCGCACCCAAGGAAAGCCTCGCGCTGGTGCTTCTGTTCCTCCAAAGAAACCCCAATCCAGAACAGCATATTCCGGCTGAACTGAAAGTAGCCCACTCCATTTTTGTCATCGCCGTACGGCGGCGAAGTGATAACCGTGTGACAGGACTGCCGCTTCGTGAGCTTGCGACAATCCAGTGCGAACACATCGGCTCGGCTTTCCGGTGGAAGTTCGCCCACGCTCTTAATCGCTGACAAGGCTCGCTTCCGAAACGCCGCGAAGACGTTGGGATGAAATCGTTCCAAGTCCGCGCCCTGCATTTTGCGCAACCTGATTTCGCCGCGGTAGGTCAGCATCACATCTCTTGCCGTCGCTGAAAGAACCGTCTGAAACAGCCGCCTCTGTGCCTCGTCTTCAATTCGGCAAACCACGGTCTGCAAAGCTCTCAGCGGAGGCAACGAGTCATCCCGATACCAGAAGCGAACCAGTTCAGGCACATCATCAATCGAAATGCGCCGCGCCAACTTCTCCGCCTCGTCCTCAATTGCCCTGTAGGTATGAAGTGTCCGGCTTGATGGCAGATGCGTCGTCTTCGCTTGGCTCATCAGAACCGCGAGCGGGTTGATGTCACACCCGATTGCCTGGCGACCTTGAAGGATCGCTTCTATAAGAACGCCGCCACCACCACAAAATGGGTCGAGCATCACTTCACCTTCGGGAACATAATGACTGATGAGCGATGCGGCGAGCGGAGGATTGATTGCTGCAACGTAGGGATGAATGGAGTGCGTCGCGTGTTGAGTCTCCACGCCGGCAAAATTCAGATCATGCCCATTCAGCATCCCGGCGGCGCGAGTCTCAATTGGCAGGCACGGCTCAAGCGGTTCGACTTCGACATCCGTAATCTCTCTAATGGGCGATAGTGGCATATTTCAGAACGAGACTCATCGTCTACAACAAAGCGAGAGAGCGCAACTAATTTTTAGAGCTTTGTATCGCGTATCAGTTCAATCCAATTTGCAATATGCCGCCAGGTCCGGCACGCCACCTTCGCGGCCAAAGCCGCGTTTTTCATGTTGCAGGTTTTCCCATCCTTAATAAACGCCGGGTTTGTCTTCCGCGACGCCCTTTACGATGGCGATGCTGGCCGAGGTGCCAAGGCGCGTTGCCCCGGCTTCAATCATCGCCAACGCCGTTTTCGTGTCCCGGATGCCACCCGAGGCTTTGACTCCGAATTTCGGGCCGACCGTTTCCCGGAATAGTTTGACGTCTGCAACCGTGGCCCCGCCGTGGCTGAAGCCGGTGGAGGTTTTGACGAAGCGCGCTCCGCTTTCCACGACGAGCTGGCAGGCGCGGATTTTCTCGTCGTTTGTCAGCAAGCAGGCTTCGAGGATGACTTTCACGGGGCGTTCATCCGCCGCTTCCGCCACATCGCGCAGTTCGCGCAGGATCAGATTGTCCTCGCCGTCCTTGAGCAGGCCGACATTGATGACCACGTCAATTTCGTGCGCGCCGTCATCAATCGCCGCCTCGGTTTCAAAACGTTTTGCGTCGCCGGACATGGCGCCCAGCGGAAATCCCACCACGCAGGCGACCTTGACGCCGGTGTCGTCCAGCAGATGGCGGGCCTGTCTGACCCGCGAACCATTGACACAAACACTGTAGAAGCGATGCTCGCGCGCTTCGGCGCAGAGCTTCTCGATGTCTTTGGCGGTGGCGTCAGCCTTCAGCAAGGTGTGGTCAATATACGCCGCCAGTTGCGCGGGCGAGAGCGTTGGCTTGTCCATAATCTGGTATCAGCGTGATGCGATGAGCGCGCGCAGTCAACCCCGGCTTTGGCGCGTGTCTCGACTCCATGAGAATGTCCGGTTTTTAACTCCATGAAAATGTCCTATTGAGGCCGGAGATGCGGTAGCAACTCTGGCCACAACATGGAGACAT
>JALOTT010000052.1 GCA_025457745.1 Verrucomicrobiota bacterium | reverse complement strand
GCTGACCAACAGGTCCTTACGGTGACACCGTCCCCGTCCGTTCTGCAACTGCGTCCTGAGTGTTCCAGGGCGCCCCGCTGACAAAACTCATACCCTCGCCGGATACGCGAAAAAGGCCCGGCCACAAAAAAACGCAAGGAACGCAAAGGAACTGCCGATGATTCCTCCTCTCCCAGCGGGATACAACGGTTGGGTTTTACACAACGGAAAATCATAGCAAATCGTGCTCATATTCCGGCGAATCGCAGGCCGAGAAGGTCATTGCCGACAACCTGAAAAGGGGCTTGAAAAGGGCTTGCCATAAATCTGCGCAATTCCGGCTCGCCATGTCAGCGGGCCACGACAGGGCGTTCAATCGCTTTGGATCTGCGCCGGTTCCAGTTGCGGGGCAAGCATGTGAATGACGCCCAAAGCCAGCAAATACGTTGAGCCGGCAATAATGAAGATGGACACGTAGCTGCCCGTGCGCTGGAGGATTTCGCCCACCGCCAACGCAATCAACATCCCGCCCACCGCGCCGGCCCTGCCGCCAATGCCCACCACCGAACCCACCGCGCGCCGCGGAAACATGTCGGAGGTAAGCGTGAACAGATTCGCGGACCAACCTTGGGGCGCCGCCGCCGCCAGTGACACCAGACCGGTGGCCCCCCAGAGATTCAAAACTCTCGCTGCGGGCATGATCGGCAATACAGAGGCCGCGCAGCACAACAGCGCCGTCTTCCGCGTGGTCTTGTGAATGCAAGTTCATGGACAGACGCCAGCCCCGAACGCCTTCGGGGCCAGTCGCGTTTAACGCCCCATCGCGCACCAACGAAACGCCGTGAGGGCGTTAAGCTCACGAACGAAGAGTCCGTCGCCTGCCGCTGCGAGGTGCGCCCAAGTTTCTGAATCGGCGAGTTTCCGCTCGTCCAGCAAGTCGAATTTCTCCTTGTTCGCCCGCAGCAGGTAAAGGATGCCCCGCTGGTCGAGGGCGAGGATGCGGTCGCCCTGGGCCACCAGGCTCCAGTATTTGCCGAACGATTTCTCACTGGTCCAAAGTTCGCGGCCGGTCCCGACCTCGATGGCCATCACGCGCTGGCTCTTGAGATGGAGGTAGGCCGCGCCATCAATAACCACGGGCGTGGTCATGTAGCCCTGCGCTTTGTGCTTCCAAGCTTCGGTGACCGTGAATTTGCCGTCGGCTTGGGCGATCCTGAAGCCGATCGTCTTACCGCCGTAGGTGCTGGAGAAAAGCGTGTCCTTGTAGGCGACCGGGGTGAGGATGTTCATGCCCCGAAACGCTTCGATCGGTTGTTCCCACAGCACCTTGCCGTCCGCCGGATCCACGCCCGCGAGCTTCTCGCGTGTCTGCACGATGAGTTGCCGCTTGCCGGCAAGTTCAGCGGACATCGGCGACGAAAAGACGCTGCCATACATGCCCCCCTTGTCGGCGAGCGTGCGCCAGACGAGTTCGCCGGTGAGTTTATTGAGCTTCACAAAACTCGCGCCGGCCTGAACGTAAACCGCCTCACCATCAACCAACGGCGAGCAGACAAAACCAAAGTCGGGCGGTGGCGCGCTGAGGTCCTTCACGAAATCCTTGCGCCAAATCTCCTTCCCATCGCGGGCATCGAGACACACGAGCACGTCGCGCATTCCAGCGACATAAAGCCGGTCGCCGTCGAGCGCGGGGGTGGAGCGAATCCAGTCGCCGTTCGACTTGGCGAAGAACGGCACGCTCATCATACCTTCCCATTCATGCTTCCATAATTCCTTGCCCGTCGTCCGGTCGTAGGCGCGGACGACCTCGAACTTCTTGTCCTTCGACTCCGTCGTGAAAACCCGGTCGGCGTTGACCACGGGGCCGGAGTAACTGGGGCCAAGTTCGACGCGCCAGACGCGCTCGAGATGTTGCGCGTCAACTTTGTCCGGCCACGCCGGCCCGGTGAATTGCCCGTTGCGTTGCGGCCCGCGCCACTGCGGCCAGGCAGAGTCGGCGGCGTGGGCGACCGCCGCAAAACCGGCCAGCAAGCAGAGGATGGTCCAGGGTCGTTTCATGGGATAAATCATGGGTAGTCGTTAGCGGTTGGTGGGGCGCAAGTCAAGGCACACGAGCTGGCCTTTTCCATTTTCCTGGTTGGTGGAGGTTGTATCGAGAAAAGGCTAAAGGCTGAAACTTCGTCACGCGGTAGCTGCCGCGCATATCGTGGAGCCACCTTCAGCCTTCAGCCTTCAGCTTTTGTGCTTTGAAAACCGGTCCACCCCGGCGTCGTAGTCCCACTGCTGGTTCATGACCGGCCCCAGGATGCGCTGAACCTCGGCCAGCAGCGCGGGATCATACGGTTCCTCGCACCACGCCACATTGCGGCGGACGGATTCGGAGCGGGTGCTGCTGAACAGCGTGGTGGGAAAGTCGCGATTCTGGCTGGAGAACTGTAGCGCCAGTTTGCTGATGGGCGCGCCCCGCTGCTCGCATAGCGCGGCGGCCTGGCGAAAGAGCTGGCGCTCCCCCGCAGTCGCAGGATGCCAGGTCGGGGCTTCGCGTCCGCTCAACAAGCCGCTGCCAAAGGGCGAGCCGTTGATGATGCCGATGCCCTTCGCCTTCGCCGCCGGAAGAAGTTCGAGCGCGCGCGTGTCTTGCAGCGTGTAGTGGTTGTGGACCAACGCGGCGTCCGCCGGCAGCGTTTTGAAGATGCGATGCCAGAGGTCCATCGGGTAGGTGCCGAAACTGACGTTGCCAATGCGGCCCTCCTTCTTGAGCTCAAGCAACGCCGCCACGCCTTCGGTGAGCGCCCACTCCGTGTGCTGGCGGCGTTGGTACTCGAAGTCGTGGAGGTGGATGATGTCGAAATAATCCGTACCGAGTCGTCCCGCGCTTTCGTCGAGCGAAGCGCGGAGGCGGGCACGGGAGTAGTCGAGGGTGTCGTCGCCATAGCCGCCGGGCCGGGTGTATTTGCCGACTTTGGTCGAGAGGTAATAGCGGTCGCGCGGGATGCCTTTGAGCGCCTTGCCGAGCACGCTTTCGGCCACGGTGCCGCCGTAAGCCGGAGCCACGTCGAAGAAGTTGATGCCCAAATCAAGCGCGGCATGCACCGATCGGATCGCCTCGTTCTCGTCCACGGGATGGAAAACACCGCCGAGCGACGAGGCCCCGAAGCTGAGACGGGAAACAGTCAGACCAGTCTTCCCTAGCAGGTTGTATTTCATAATTGGACTGGAGGTGTTCGCCAGCTCTCAACCATTTCTTGTTTCAACTGGTCTTTCAACGGCGTTCAGCTGCGTTTGAGCAACGCCACGGCCAAGGGCTGCCCCCCGCTGGCGGCGGATGAAAGCGACTGGATTTTTCAGCCCACACCGACGCGTTTGCCGGCTTTGCGTCTCGCATACTGTTGCTTGATCCAAGCGTAGGTTTCAGCCAGCCCCTTGTCGAGCTTGGTGTTCGGTTCCCACTTGAGCGTCTTCTTGATGAAGGTGTTGTCCGAATTGCGGCCGGCCACGCCCTGCGGCGCGTTCAGGTCGTATTTGCGGTTCATCTTCGCGCCGGCGATCTTTTCAATCTTCGTCAGCAGCTCGTTGATGGAAACCAGTTCGCTGGAACCGAGGTTGATCGGCGTCGCAATCAAGTCATCGCTGTGCATGATTTTGTCAATGCCCTGCACGCAGTCGTCAATATACATGAAGCTGCGGGTCTGGTGGCCATTGCCCCAGATCGTGATGTCCTTCTTGCCGGTCTCAATCGCCTCGATGACCTTGCGGCAGAGCGCGGCGGGGGCTTTTTCACGGCCGCCGTCCCACGTGCCGTGCGGGCCGTAGACGTTGTGGAAGCGGGCAATCGCCGTCTTCATGCCGCGCTCGTGCCAGTATTCCTCGCAGAACTGTTCGGAAATCAATTTCTCCCAGCCGTAGCCGCGTTCCGCCATCGCCGGATACGCGTCGGATTCCTTGAGCGCGCGGACATTCGGATCCTGCTGCAACAAGATGTTGTAGGCGCAGGCCGAGCTGGAGAAAAAGTAACGGCGGGCTCCGGCCTTGTAGGCGGCCTCCACCATGTTGGTGTTGATGAGAATCGAGCGCAGGCACTCGACGCGGAAGCGTTCGATGAAGCCCATGCCGCCCATGTCGGCGGCAAGATTGTAAACTTCCACCGCGCCTTCGCAGACGCGATGACAGTTGGCCTCATTGCTCACGTCAAGACAGAGGTTCTCGACCCCGGGAACGTGCAGATACCACTCATACAGCGGCTTCTTGTCCACGGCGCGGATGTTGGTGAAGCCTTTCTTCCTGAAATACCGGGCGAGGTTGCCGGCGATGAATCCGCCCGCGCCGGTGATGACGATCAAATCATCCTTCTTCAGCGGGGCATCCTTTTCCACGACTCGTTTGTGTTCTTGCATAAATCGCTTTTGCTTTGTTTCGGTAATCACTGCAATCCCAAAGGATTTAGACGATCTGAGGTATCCGTTGGGCAAGGTTCTCGACCAGAGCTTTCATGTCCGTATTCCGGTCTCCAACGAAGATGGTGTCGTTCGTCACCACAACCGTCAGGTTGTCGGCTGCGACGACCACATAGTGGTCCGTATGGGCCAGGACGAGGTTTTCGGTTCCCAAAACGACAGCCTTGCCATGCACCAGGTTATTGTTGCATTTGGAGCCAGTCCTGCCCGCCAGCGCGGCATGGGTTCCCATATCCTCCCAACTGCACGGAAGGAGAATGCTGCAGGCATGGCTCGTCTTCTGCATGACCTTGTAATCAATCGAGCCCTTCGGCATCGTGGGAAACAACTCATCCAGAACTCGATCGCGCGCAGGCGTATCCCAGGCCTCGCCGATCCGCGCAAGCAAGCGACCCGCCTCCGGCAAGTGAGCGGTGATCTCCCTCAGAATCGTTTCCGCCTTCCATGCAAATTGTCCGGAATTCCAGCAGTATCCGCCTTCGCGCAGGTATCGCTGAGCGACTTCCAACTCGGGTTTCTCCGTGAAGGCGGCGATCCTTCTTACCTCGCAACCCGGGAAGTCGACGGTCTCACCCAACTTCTGCCAACCGACCAACGTGCTGGGAGACGCGGCTTGCACTCCGAAGGCCACCAACTGATCCGGGTGCAATTCCAGGAAGGTGGCGGCATTGGCAATGGCCGCATTGAATCGGTCGGCGGGCTCGATGATCTGGTCCGCCGTCAGCACGATCATGGTTGCCGCCGGGCACCTGGTCTTCAACACGGTCGCCGCAAGTCCAATCGCGCTGGCCGTGTCGCGCAGACAAGGCTCATAGACGAAGTTTTCCGGGGGGATTTGCGGCAGGGTCTCCTGTGCGACCGCCTGGTACTTGATGCTGGTCAGAATCAGGATGCGATCATCAGGGATCTGTCCACGCAGTTTGTCAACGGTCAACTCGATCAATGACTTGCCCCCAAACAGTTTCAGAAAATGCTTGGGTTTGTCTCGGCTGCTCAGGGGCCAGAGACGAGTCCCGGCGCCTCCGGCCATGATCACGGCATAACAATGGTCGCTCAGCACACGCTTCTCCTATCCAAGGTTAACCTTCACCTGAAATCCACCCTCAACGGGTTCCGAAGAGGCCACATAGATATAACCGACGCCACAGCCCGAGGGCATGGCGCCCGCGTACTTGCGCTGGTAGTAACGCAGCTTTTCCATCACCGGCACCTCGATCGTTCGATGCTCAAAAATAGCCGGGAGCATCTTTCTCCAGGCGGACGAGCACAGGTTGAACGATGCCCCCAGTCTCCCGACATCCCGAGTCTTGATCGCGGCAAAGCAGTCTTGTCCGGACTTCCCGAGTTGTTCGGCGACGCGTTTGGTGGCGAACCGACCGCCATCAAAAGGGTTGTAGCCTTCAGGTCGCGGTCCCACGCAGTCCACAATCCAGAAGCTGCGCTCGAACCAGCTCGCGGTGCGCCGGTCCAGGATGGAACTGACGGTTTTGGGCAGCACACCGTTGTGGTGGCGGAAATCGTAGTGCAGGAGATTGATCCCGGGATACACAGATCCCCAAGCGTCCTGGGAGCCACCGATGGGCACCTTCCGCTCGTTTTCCCAGTAGTATAACTCAGCCGCCAGCTTGTACTTGTCCATGTCATCGGGAACGCCTTGGGGGTATTTCTGCATGAGGAGTTGCCGGGTGCTCGAGCAAATGCCGCATCGGTCGTGGAAAGTGACCGTCGGTTGAATCTGAACGACGACGACGTATCCGTCGGCCAGAAAATTAACGAAGTTGTGGTCTCCCCACCCGCCAGCGAGAGCCACTCGGTAGGGAAGTAATTGATCCGCTTTCGGCTTGCCGGGAATACTATGTTTCATAATTGGAAAGGAGCCTTCAAGAGTTACTAGCGTAGCAGATAGTATAAGATGCCCACCACCACGAGGAGGATCAGCGTCACGACGCGCGGATCGCTCGCGCCGAGGAGACGGCCTTTCAGGAACGCCAGCGGATGATCCCAGCAGACCTTGGCGACTTCCTTGGGATCCATTGCGGGCGTCAGCAAACTGGTAACGACATAGATGATGACGCACAGCACGGCGATCAGCGGACCAACCAGCATGAACGGGATGCCCACACCTTGCGTGGGATCAGTCACCAATCCGGTGAATCCTGCGTGAGCCTTCCCCGCCAGAATCATTTTTCCAATCCCGGGCATATCCACCAGGAAGTAAATCACGCCGATGACCGAGCCGAGATAGAGCGTGGCCATCGCGGCCTGTTTGTTGCCGCGTTTCCAGAGGACACCCAGCACGAACACGGTTGTCACCGCCGGGGCGAAGGTCATCGGGATCTTGTTGATGGCTTCGAAAATTGTGCCGAACTGGTCACCCTGGGTGGACCACAGGATCGCCAGCACCATGATGACGCCGGTGGTGATGCGTCCGATGGTGACCTTGCGGCCATCGGTCATATCGGGGCGGATCTTCGGGAGCAGGTCCATCGAAACGATCGTCGCGCAACTGTTCAACGCCGCCGCCATGCAACTCATCAACGCCGCCGCCATGCAAGCCGCCAGCAAACCCCGGAGTCCGACCGGCACCAGATGATTGATCATCACCGGCAGCATGGTGTTGTAGTCCGGACTGTTCGTGCCGGCGACGTTGTGCAATTGAAACGCGCCCTTCTGCCAGAGCACATAGCCGATCACGCCGGGCAACACCATGAGGAAGACCGGTGTGATTTTGAGAAACCCGGCAAACAGCGCCCCGTTCTGTCCGTCCTTCTGCGTGCGCGCCGCGAGCACGCGCTGGACGTGCGTCTGATCCGCACACCAATACCAGATGCCGAGGATGGGATAACCCAACAGCACCGCGAGCCAGGAGAATCCGTTCAGGTGGCCCGCGTTATTCACGACGGGCTGGAGCATGTTCAACTGGCCCGGATTCACCGCCGCCTTGAACGCAGCGAGGTCATTGATTCCGACCGTCGGCAATGCGCGCAATCCCAGCACCGTCACCAGCGTCGCCCCACCGAGCAGCAGCAACACCTGGATATTCTCGGTCATCACCACTGCCTTGAGTCCGCCCAGCGCCGTGTAGGTCACCGTGAACAAAGAGAGCACGATGATGGTCCAGAGCATCGGGACTCCGAGAAAACTTTCAAACACCTTGGCGGCGGCAAACAGACTGATGCCGATGTGGATCAGCAGCGCGCCGATCAGGCCGATCACCGCCAGAAAAGTCCGCGCCGACGGACAATAACGCCGCTCCATGAATTCCGGCAGCGTGCGCACGCCGGAGTTGATGTAGAACGGCGCGAACAGCAGCGCCAGCAGGATCAAGGTGAAGCACGCCATCCATTCGAAGTTGCCGATCACCATCCCCTCTTTCGCCCCGCCGGCGGCCAGGCCCACCAGATGGATGGTGGAGATGTTCGAGGTGAACACCGCCGCGCCCACGGTGAACCAGCTCAGGGATTTGTTGGCCAGGAAGTATTGGCTCGTGGTCGCGTTGCGCCGGTAGCCGATCCAGATGCCAAAGGCCGTGATGCCGATCAGATAGACGGCGATGACGATGATGTCAATGAGTGAGGTATTCATTGTTTAGTTTCCGATTTGGATTTGAACTTTGAGTGTCTGCGCTTTGTCCGCCGCGAGGAACATCGCTGGCAAAGTTTCGGCCAGGGGGAAAACCCGGCTGATCAACGGCTGGAGGTTCAGCCGTCCCGCAGCGACCAGCCGGATCGCTTCGTCAAACACATTGCCGTAGCGGAAGCTGCCGACAAATTGGATTTCCCGGACCATCAGCTGATTCGCCGGCAGCGGCACGTCTTCCGTGCCGACCGTGCCGATCTGCACGATGGTGCCGCCCGACCGCACCAGTTCGAACGCCTGCCGCAACGCCGGTCGCGCGCCCGACACCTCGAAGATGACATCGAAGCCCTCGCCGGTGAGCTGCTTCACCTGCGCGGGCAGATCTTTCGCCGTCGGGTCGAGCGCCACATCCGCGCCGAGTTCCAGCGCCGTCTGCCGCCGCGCGGCCACGATGTCGCTCACCGCCACGGGCGCGGCGCCGAAAGCGCGGCAGGTCATGCCCAGCAAGAGACCGATCGGCCCGCCGCCCACCACGAGCACGCGCTTGCCGGAGACGGTGCCGGCGCGCTTCACGGCGTGCAACGCCACGGCGAGCGGCTCCATCATCGCGCCCAGGCCATCGTCCATTCCGGCGGGCAGCTCGTGGCATTGGTCGGCGCGCACCGAGACAAATTCCGCGAACGCCCCGTCCGTCGGCGGCGTGGTGCTGGCGCTGCCGAGCATGATGGTCTGACGGCAGAGATTGGAGCGCCCGCCTTTGCAGGCTTCGCAGACGCCGCAGGCGCGCGGCGGATTCACCGTCACCCGCGTGCCTACGGCCGGAGCGGTCACGCCCGCGCCCACGGCCACGACATCGGCCGTGAACTCATGCCCGAGGATGAAGGGGCGCGTCGGGACGAACGGGCCGCAGTAGCCGTGTTCAAAGTAGTGCGAATCTGAGCCGCAAATGCCGGCGCGGCGGACGCGCAAGCGCACCATGCCGGGCGACAAGTCCGGCACGGGACAGGTTTCCACCCGGATATCTTTGGCGCCGTGCAACATGGCGGCCTTCATGGTCTGGTTCATATTTTATTGGAAACGGAGTTGAGTTGATAAAAGCGTGCGCCGTTGCCGCCGAGGATGCCTTCGCGGACGGCGGCGGGAAATTGTTTTGCGTAGTCGGTGACGATTCGCATCGTGGCGCCGTAGTCGCCCGACAGCGTGCAAACCGGCCAGTCGGAGCCGATCATCACGTGGTCCGTGCCGAAGGTTTCGATGACGATGTCAAGATAGCGGTGGAAATCCTCCGGCTGCCACTGCTTCCATTTCGCCTCCGTGACCAGGCCGGAGAGTTTGCAGAACACATTCGGAAACTCCGCCAGCCGTTTCAGATCTTCCTTCCAGGGTGAAACCTGACCTTGGCGAATGGCTGGCTTGGCGATGTGATCCAGCACGAAGGGCTGGTCGGGAAACCCGGCAACGAGTTTGACGGCCACGGGCAGGTGCTTCGGAAATAGCAGCAGGTCGTAAGTCAGACCAAACTCGCGCAGTTGCGCAAGGCCGCGACGGAATTCCGGCCGCAGCATGAAGTGATCATCCGGCTCGTCGTGAATAACGTGGCGCACACCGACGAGCTTCGGATGCTTCGCATACCTCTCCAATTGCGCGCGGAGTTTCGGTGAGCGCAAATCCACCCAGCCCACGACGCCTTTGATGAAGTCATGCTGGTCAGAAAGCTCCAGCAGCCACTCCGTCTCCTCAACCATCTGGCGCGCTTGCACCGCGATGGTGCCATCGAATTGGATCGCCTTGAGCTGCGGTTCAAGTTCGGCCGGCAGGTAATCGCGTCTCAGGACGGCCATTTCATCGGTCATCCAGACCTGGTGCGCCGGGTTGTATTTCCAGAAATGTTGGTGGGAATCGATACGCATTTTGTTTTAGCGTTTAGCTTTCAGCCTTCAGCCTTTGTTTGCGCCGCCTCGCAGAAGGCGCGGATGTTCTCGGTGCTGACGCCGGGTGGCATACCGCCGGCGCAGGAAAGAACGAGCCGGGAACGGTCGGGCGTCTGTTCCAGCAGCCGCTTCACCGCCGCCCGGACCTCGGCGGGCGATCCCGTGGCCAGCACATCGCGCGGAGGGATGTTGCCCAGAATGGTCAGGCGTCCGCCCGAGAGGCGGCGCATTTCCGGGAGCGTCGTCTGGATCCCCGGATTGTAGAGGTTGATGCCCAGGTCGGCGTAATGCGGCAACGACGAAGCACACGCCGCATCGTTGTGGAAGAATTTCACCGGCACATCGGCTGCAAACAAGTCACGCAGATACGGCCGCCCGAACTCCAGGAAATCCGTTTCGCCCATGAATCCGACGAGGTCGTCGAGGACCATGGTGCCGGCAATGGTGGGGAACGTTTCGCGCTGAAGCGCGTGCCAGCGGATGAGGAAATCCGTGATGCCTCGCAACAGGCGGTGCATGGATTCCGGATCGGTCTTGAGCGCCACGAGGAACTCCGTCGTCCCCATCAGGAAGGACGCGATGTTCAGCGGCCCGCGGGAGACGGAGAAGCGGATTTTGTGCCCCATCGCTTCAATGCGCGGTTGCGCCCAGCGCAGCCGGCCCAGCATGAAGGGCAACAGACCATCGGTGGCGGGGTCGGGCACGGGAAGATCCCAAATTTGTCCCACGTCGGTAATGACCTTCTCGGCGAAGGGAAACTCGTTGCGCGGAAACCGGCACCGCGCCCCGAACGCCGAAGGTTCGGTACACATGCCGAACTCCGACCAGAAGCCGGGCAAAAACCAGGCATCAGGAAATGTCTCCAGCGCCCGCTGGTTGTCTTCCCACCAGGTCGCGTCGCAGGTGAGATAGTCGGCAAGGTCGTGGCCGCACCAATTGGGCAGCCACGGCGAATCAATAATGAAGCCGACGGGCGTCGGGTCGGGTTGTTCGCCCCGCAGCACGGCCAGCAGTTGGTTCCATTGAGAATCAGTCATAAGGTTGTTCGGGTTGTTGTTTCATCACCGTGGTTCGAGGCGGAACGTGAGTGCCGCCTGGCTCTCGGTCTTGATCCAGACAATCAAGTCCGTGCCCTCCAGGGTCGGCCGATGGCCGAAGCGAAAGTCCTTTCCGCGCGGGATCACTTTTCCATCCAGCGTCAGCTTCACGTTCGCGTTGCCCCAGTTCTTTACGACAAAAGCGGGATTCAGCACCGGCGACGGAGCGTTGCCAGCGAGCGTGAATTCCAGCGCCGCTGGCGTGCCCGCTGATTTGCGGGCCAGCACGTAGGCGCGCTGGTTCTTGTCGTAGCCGGAGCTCTCGAAAGCAGGGCCGGCCAGTTTCAACTCTGCCGGCAAGTTCCATGAACGCGCCAGCACGGCGAGTTCGCGGGCAGGCTTTACGGTCAGGCCATATAGATTTCGCCCGACCATGAGATCGTCGCGATCCGTCTTGTGCTTCACGGGGAAGAGCGTGCCGAGGCAAGTCGAGCTGGGCCGATCCACTGCCGGAGTCACCCGGCCGTCGTTCGGCAACTGCGCCACCGGCCAATGATTCCAGCACGGCATGGTGGAAAAACCTTCGCGGGCGCCGAAGTTGAACGCCTTCCAATGCGCACCCGTTTCACCAATGACGAAATGGCGCTGCGGCGCCTTGAGATTCATCACCTGGATGTTGCCGCCCTTGATCGGCTGGCTGCCGGACGCGCGTTGTCCGTAGGGTTTTTCCCACGACCACGTCTCCGTCTCGCCGTCCAGGTTGGCAATGGTCATCGCTTCCAGCTCGACATTGTCCTGCGGGCGCGTGCCGGGCTGGTTGAGCAATTCCGTCTGCTGCCATTCCATGTTCGCCGCCCAGGTGCTGCGGACTTCCTGGTAACGCACCGCCACCGCGTCGGGATAAATGGTGTAATACTCATCGGTCCACTCGCCCCAACCCGTGTCGGGATCAACGTGGTTGAAATCATAATTGATGGACGAACTGGCCACGCGCCAGTGGACCACGATGCGGGCCTCGCTGTTCTCCAGAATGCGCACGTGGGAGTAGTGGCAGCGCTTGTCGGACATGTGCTCGTAGCAGCCCCAGGTCTTCCAATTCCAACTCTCCGGGCTTTGGTCGGAAACCCACTTGCCGTTCTCGGTCACCCACGCCGGGCAATAACCGGTGCCGCGCCAGAACACCAAGCGCACGGGAAGTTCGTCGAAACAAACAAGCACATCCGCAAAGTCGCCGACGCGCCAGATCCGGTCCCATTCCGGACAGTAATTGAGCCGCGTGTAGAAGGCGCCGAACGGCCGCGGCCCCGGCGGGCCGGAAGGGAGGACGCGGAATTGCAGCGGCTGGGGATTGGCCGGCGAGTTCTCCCTGAAGGAGGTTTTGATTTCGTCAGCCGTCAGGGCGCGGTTGCTGATGTGCACTTCGTCAATTAACCCGTCAAAGACCATGTTCGACAAGAACTTCTTGCTCGGTTCGCGCTCGGTCAGCGCCGGGAATTGTTTGCGATGCGCCATGCCGATGAGCAGGTCCAGCCCTTCGGCCGGCTTGAAGTCTCCTTTGGTCTCGTTCGCCCCGACCGGCTGGCCGTTCACGTAGAGCTTGAAGCCGGTTGCTGGATCAAACGTGCCGGCAATGTGCGCCCACTTCAGCAGCGCCAAAGGTTCCTTCGAATCGCAGCCCAGCCATTTCCCATCCACGGCGGCATAGAAGCCCACCTGGCCAAGATGATTGATGCCGAGGAAGAACCCCGCGCGCGCGTCCTGGTCGTGATCCACGATGCCCGTCCATGCCCACGAATACTCCTGCGGTGCAATCCACG
This sequence comes from Verrucomicrobiota bacterium, assembly GCA_025457745.1. GTDB lineage: Bacteria > Verrucomicrobiota > Verrucomicrobiia > Limisphaerales > JADLHS01 > JALOTT01. The sequence continues at coordinate 2,441 of JALOTT010000052.1, read as the reverse complement.
CCTCCACCGTCAGCGCCGGGCCAAACTTGGGCAGGTCTTGAGGCGGTCGGGAGAGGCGCGAGGTGAATCCATCGAACTTGAGTCCGCTGCCGCGCACGCCTTGATCAAACATCAGGTGTCCCGCAAACCGGTCCGGTTTTCCGCTGACCGCCTCGACCGTCGCGCCTCCGGTCCTTTCGTCGAAATGCCAGCCGACGAGCAACCCGTTCGTGCCCGCCGCCGCGGGGAGCGCAGCGGTCAGCCAGGCGAGCAGCGAGAGCTTGATCTTCATGGAGTCCTTGAATTCTGGTTGGGAACGGCGCGCACGGAGTGGCGCGCCCCACCTTTCCCGGCGGCAGCCTCCGGCCTGGCACCGCGCAACGTGAAAGTGGTCGGCACTGTGGCTTCGTGCTGCAACCAGACCACGAGCGACGACTTTCCGTTCGGATCGCGCACGATACCTTGACGCAATTTCGGCCCGCCGCTCTGCGTCTCGGAATTGATTTCGCCCTGCGCCAAGTCTTCGCAGTTCCAGTTCCGCACGACGAAACACGGATTGACGATGGGCCGCGCCGCCGACGCCGCGATGCGGAACGACGGGGCCGCGCCGGTCGCGCTGAGCACGTAGGCCCGCTGCGCCGGGTCGTAGCCCCGAACGCTTTCGGGGTAGCCTTGGTCGCGGCAGTCCGCGAGCGATTCGATTTCCGGCGCCTGCAACCACGATCGGGCGAGCGGCGCGAGTTCCTGGGCGCCGAGTTTCGACATGCCTTCCATTAGCAGCTTCTCCTGAAACGGACGATCCCCGGATTCGGCGCGGAAGTCGGGCAGGAAGACATGCGTCAAGGAGCTGTGGGCCGCCCGGTCGGGGAAGCTGGCGTAGCGGCCGTCGGACGGAATCTGCGCGACCGGCCAGTGGTTCCACGAGGGAAAGACGGAGTAAGGCGTGCGTTCTCCGCCATAGACGTTGCCTCCCGTGAAGTCACCGATGGTGAAGGGGTCGTATTGCGCGCGGTAGTTCACCACATGGATTTTCTGGTTCCGAAAATCCACCTTGGGCGGGCCTTGCTTCCAACTGTAGCCCCGAACGCTTTCGGGGTTGCCCTCGAGGTCGGCCAGGATGAGGGCCGGATCGGTTTCCAGCACCTGCTCGGGATGCTGGTTGGGGCCCAGGATGGCCATGCTTTCGTGCCACTCATGGTTTCGCGGCCCATCCGTCCAGAGCTGCATCGTCTTCACCGCGACGCCATCCGGGTAGATGTAGTAATACCAATCCGACCAGTCGCCCCAGCCGGTTTCCGGATGGTAATTGGCGATGACGTGCCGCACATCCACCAGCGGGAACCGCCATTGGACCACCACGCGGGCGGGAGTGTTTTCGATCACGGTTTCGTTGAACTCGTTGCTATACCACTGGTCCGCCTCGTTCACGAGCATCGGGATGTGGCCCGCGCCCCGCCAGAACACGAACTTCGCCGGCGACTGATCAAATCCCACCACGACGTCGGCATACGGGCCCACGCGCCAGAGGTTGTCCCAGACATCGTAAAACTTGAGCCGCGTGTAATGGGCGCCGAATCGTCCCCCGGTGTTGAACTGGGGCAGCGCCCGGCGATCCATGTCCGGTGCCGCCTCGAGGTCCGGCGGCGGGAGGAACTTCTGGCAGGAGGCGGCGATCTGCTCCGGCGTGAGAGCCTGATCGTAAATGCGCACTTCATCAATCAATCCGTCGAAGCTGTATGACGCGGTGAACGTGCTGGCGCGAACCGGGTCCACCGGACGCCGTGGTTTGCCTTTGCCGATCTGTATGGGCTCGGGCACGGTCGTGATGCCGGCGGCGCCGACCGGCCTGGTGGCCACCAGTTTTCCATCGAGGTAGAGCGACATGGCGCCCCGAACGTTTTCGGGGTCATAAGTGCCGGCGGCGTGGTGCCAGTGAAATCGGTCCAGCACATTCGTGGCCACCAGCTCCTGCCAAGTGTCGCCGACTTTCAGTTTGAAACCCGCCCGCCCATGACCGTCCACGCCGAGAAAATATCCCGTGTCATCGCCCTGCTGGACAATCGGCGCCCAATTCCAGGGATACGCGCCAATGGCGAACCAACCCTCCAGCGTCAGCGTGTAGTCATCGAATTGCAGGCAGGTGCCGGAGACGCCTTTTCGCCACAGGCTCTTGTGGCCGGCGATGTCACTTGGCTCGCCCGTGATGCTTTCCACCGTGCGATCACCCGCCGCCTCATCAAACCGCCATTCCCGCACCGGCCGGATCACGGCGTCGCCCCGCAGCGGATTGCCGACAATGGGTTTTGCCGGCGGTGAATGTCCCGGCTCCGTGCGGGAGATTTCGCGGATGCCGTCCCCAGAGAGTTGCAGGACCTGCGTGGTGTGGTTCAACGGATCATTCCAATCATCAATCTTGGGCGTGCCCTGCTTGATGGTGCGGGTGATTTTTCCATTGGGAAGAA
>JALOTT010000051.1 GCA_025457745.1 Verrucomicrobiota bacterium | reverse complement strand
ATCCTCGCTTCCGGTTTGTTGCCCGCCGATGCCGACCGCGACGCCGCCCACATCGCGCTCGCCACGGTTCACGAAATGGATATACTCTTGAGTTGGAATTGCCGCCATATTGCCAACGCGGCGATTCAAGCGCGCTTGCGGCGGTTGGTGGAGAAATCGGGTTTTGCACTGCCCGTGCTTTGCACGCCGGATGAACTGACTGGAGAACTATATGAGTAACGCGACCAAAGAATTGAAACCGAACCAGAGCACCGACTTGGTGCTCCAGGAAATCTGGCGCATCAAAGACACGCTCTCGGCCTCTTACGGCCACGATGTGGATCGCCTCTTTGCCGAGGCCCGCAAACGGCAGAAACTTTCCGGCCATCCGGTCGTGAACCTGCAAAAACGAAAACGATGAACAAACCCATCTATCCGATATGCTCACCGCGCTGAAATAGAAACTCCACCGGCGTTGCCGGTGGAGTTTGCGAACAGCCTGCCGAATTCTTTCCGTCAAGGAAACACCTGCAATCGGAAGAAAAGCTGGTCCCAAGAATCCACATCATAATACCAGGGGGACACCATGTTCGTGCTCGTCGCAGAGAACGGCAGCCCTTGGTCATACCAAGTGTTCAAATCAAGTGAGGCTTGCAATTGATATTCCACGCCGGGCGTAAGTGTGCTGAATGAAGGCTTGACCGCCTTGATCAGACCCACCCGTGGCCCCGACTCGTAATCGTAAAGTTGCTGAACTTCAGCCGCTGAAAGGGCACGGTTGTAAATGCGAACTTCGTCAATAATCCCATTGAAATAGAACCCTGCTCCGCTGCCCGGATGAGCCATACCAATATAAACGTCGAGGGTATTGGCTGGAATGTTGCCGACATTGCCCGTACCATCAAGTTTGCCGTCAAGGTAAACCGTTCCATTAGTTCCAGATGCGATAGCGACGACATGATGCCACTGCATCAATGAGTAATCGGTCTCGCCCCCCACGTTGCAGGAAGCATTTGTATTGGCTGCTTGAAGTCGAAGTGCATGGCCAGTGCTGTTGCAGCCCACCGTGTCAAACGTCCATCCATCCGGCTCCCCGGCGGTGCATTTGTCAATGATACGGTATCCGTCAAAATCGGCTCCTCTTTGCCACACCCAAGCCGATAGGGTGAAATTCGTTGTCAACAGATTAAGAATAGGGTTCTGCGGAATGCCTATAAATCCTGTGCTACCATCGAAATCGTATGCACCATTTGTTCGTGCAAATCGATCCATCGTTAGCGTGACCCCTTTGTTAATCGTGCCATTGTTTCCGTTCCCGCTCGCGTCATTGGCGTTCCCGTTGAGCGGGTAGTACGCCACCAATCCATTTGTGAATGGGTATTGGGCTTGAGTTTGAAGCAAGGCGCCGAGGGTGAGGCTGAGAATCCCGAACAGTAGTTTTGTTTTCTTCATAGAAGTTCCTGTGTTTGATGAGTTTTTCCATTTGCATCCCGGATCCGCCCCGTCCTGTTCCTGCAAAGTCAATCTTGACGGCGGGACCAATGCTTCCCCGCTGCCGAGAAGGGCGAGCCGAATCCATTACGGGCGCTAGGACTACCCAATGGTAGTGTTCTTGTCAAGCGTGAAAATTCACCCTGCCATGAGTGCAAAACTCCGCTTCAGAACGATTCCGAAAACGACTTCGGGAGCTGCGTAAGAGCCGTGAGTGGACGCAGGAGGAGGCAGCGGAGGCTTGTGGCATTGATTACAAGCTGTATCAGTTCTATGAGCTTGGCATAAAAGCAAACCCCGGCTTGCTCACGCTTGAAAAGATTGCCGGAGGATTCGGCTTGGATATTTCTGATCTGCTCGCCCGAACGTTGCCGAAAGCAGGTCGCCGACAGCAGTGCGGGATCAAAGCGTCAAAGCAAAGCACCAGCTAGAAGCCCAGCCCCGGCGCAACCCGATTTTGCAGTTTGTTTCTTGGAGATTCCCTTGAGCTTCGATCTTTGAGTTTGGAACTTTCAGAATTGGTCTTCCTTCTCCTGGAACAGCACGTTGAACGTGGTGAGCGAGCCGTAGGAGCGCGTGAGGTATTGCTGCATCTCGACCTTTTCGCTATCGGTGAGTTTTTCGTTCGCGTTGATTTTCTGTTCCAGCACGCGGAGGTTGTTTCGGATCATGACGATTTTGTGGAAGAAGGTTTCGAGCGGCACTTCCTTGGTTTGCAACGCCGGGTCGGCGGGAATGCATCACCAGTTTGCCGCCCTTGACGGATTAGTAGCTTACAAGCTACAGTGCGCCGGTGCTGGTCACGCCCAAAGAAATCGTCGTGTTCCGCGCCAAAGATGGCCGGGTGCCATTCGAGGATTGGTTGGACGATTTGGATGACAAGCGGGCCGTGGCCCGTGTGCTGGCGCGGTTGGCGCGGGTGCGTCAGGGTAATCCGGGCGATTGCAAATCGGTGGGCGAAGGGGTGTCCGAGTTGCGCGTGGATTACGGGCCGGGCTACCGGGTTTACTTTGGGCAGCGGGGCCAGACAGTGGTCGTTTTGCTCTGCGGCGGGGACAAGCGCACGCAAGACCGCGACATCCGTCTGGCAAAACAGTATTGGCGCGAATTGAAAGCAAGTGAATCATGAAAACTGTGAGTTACAAAAAAATCCTGCGTAAGAAGCTGGACGACCCCGAACAGGCGGCGGAATACCTGACGGCCTGCTACGAAGAAGGCCCGGAGGTATTTCTCGTTGGCTTGCGCGATGTCGTGGAAGCCCAGGGCGGTGTTGCCCGCGCGGCGGAATTGAGCAAGTTGAACCGCGAGAGTTTGTATCGGCTGTTCTCCCGTGACGGCAATCCGCGTTTGTCGAGTCTTGACTCGGTGCTGACCGCGCTCCGTCTTAAAGTGACTTTCGCCGCCGCTTAACGCCGCCGCGTTTTTTGCCGGGGCTCATTCCAGTTTCGACGAGAACTGGTCAGCTTTGTTGTTTGAAGTTTCAAAACTGATCTTCCTTTTCCTGGAACAGCACGTTGAACGTGGTGAGCGAGCCATAGGAGCGCGTGAGGTATTGCTGCATCTCGACCTTTTCGCCATCGGTGAGTTTTTCGTGCGCGTTGATCTTCTGTTCCAGCACGCGGAGGTTGTTCCGGATCATGACGATTTTGTGGAAGAACGTTTCGAGCGGCACTTCCTTGGTTTGCAACGCGGTGTCGGCGGGATGCATCACCAGCTTCCCATGATGCCACCGGCTGCCGAGTTTTTCGACGACGGCGTCCGGCTTCTGCAAACCGAGCCTGGGGACCGCAACATCCAGCGTCTGCTCAATGAATTGTTTCAGCGGAACATTCAGCCCGCCGATGGCGGCTTGCGGCTCGGCGGGTTCAAGTCCCGCCGCTTCCGGCGCGACGGTGCGCTTGCCTTCGGTGAACAAAATGTCCGCCGTGGTTTCGGAAATGGTTTTCACCGTGCCCAGGCCATATTGCGGATGGCGGACACTCATGCCGATGTGCAGCGATTCAATTTTCATGGGCGTGTTTTACCACGGATTGCACGGAGGGGCATGGATTTTTCGCGGGGTTGACTCTCATTAACGCCGGGCTTCAGCCCGGAGCCAGGCAAGCGAGACGCAGGAAACTGTTTCAACAGTTTTTCATCAGTTACGAAACCGTTGAAACGGATTCTCGAGTTGCCGGCTTTTTCATTGGGCTGAAGCCCGGGGTTAATGAGCCGGTGCTGCGCCGGTATATTTCTTTGACAACTTTGCGCAAAGCCTGTGCCATGACGCGCAACGTGAAATCAAGACCAGTTCCATTGCGATGAAGAAAGACAACATCGGCATCATCATCTGCGGTTGGGTGGCCACGGTTCACATTGCCGCCGTGATTCGGGAAGTGAAGCCCCACGTCGTCCTCACGCACTCGCCGGCGGACGACATGGAGGACCACACGAACACGAGCCGGCTCATCGTCACCGCCGCGTTCGCGCGCGCCATGCCAAACTTCCGGTCTGTCCCGTCGCGTCCGGCGGCGGACTGCGACACGACGCAAGGGTGGAACTCCATGACCACGCAAGTGCAGGCCATGGCCGGGGCCGTGGGCCGGGCCTCGAAGAAACTCAAATTTGCCGAAGGCTGGCGGCGGCATTTGCATTACGGTTTCAGCGCGACGGACGTTGACCCACTGCGTGAAGCGCTCGGGGGAAATTATTTGGTGAACAAGGTTTCCGAGCGAGGGTCGGGCAAACCGCTACGAGGGTGAAAACCTGCCTCCGCATACTTTCCCCCTTGCGCGCCAACTCCGCGTTCCTCCAACATCGGCAACAATGAAACACACCCTCATCAAACACATTCTAGCTGCCACCCAACCACGCGAATCCGTCACCGTCAAAGGCTGGATCCGCACCCGGCGCGACTCGAAGGGGTTTTCCTTCCTCGAACTCAACGACGGCTCGTGTCTCGCCAACCTTCAGGCCATCGTGGACGCTGGCACGCCCGGCAGCGAAGCCCTGCCTCACCTGACCACCGGCGCGTCGGTCGTGGTTGAAGGCAACATTGTGCCGTCGCCGGCACCGGGCCAGAAGTGGGAACTGCGCGCCACGCGCATCGAACTCATCGGACCAGCGGATACGACCTACCCGCTCCAGAAGAAGGGCCACACGATGGAATTTCTGCGGACCATCGCGCACCTGCGACCGCGCTCGAACCTGTTCGGCGCGGTGTTTCGGACGCGCAGCAAGCTGGCGTTTGCCGTCCACGATTTTTTCCAGAGCCGCGATTTCGTCTATGTTCACACGCCGATCATCACGGCCAGCGATTGCGAGGGCGCGGGCGAGATGTTTCGCGTGACCACGCTCAAGGGGAAACCGGAGGAAAAGCCAGAGGCGGATTTCTTCGGCAAGCCGACTTTCCTGACCGTGAGCGGACAGCTCGAAGCCGAGACCTTCGCGTGCGCGCTGTCGAACGTTTACACCTTCGGCCCGACGTTCCGCGCCGAGAACTCGAACACCGCGCGCCACGCCGCCGAGTTCTGGATGATCGAGCCGGAGATGGCCTTCTGCGATTTGAAAGGCGACATGGACCTGGGCGAGGAATTCATCAAGGCGATGGCCCGATATGCCCTCGAACATTGCGCCGAGGACGTCGCATTCTTCTGCAAATTCGTGGACAAGGGCCTGAATGAACGGCTCAAGTTTGTCGTCGAGCGGCCGTTCGTGCGTGTGCCTTACACTGAGGCGGTGGAGATTCTGAACAAGTCGGGCAAGCAGTTTGAATTCCCCGTGAGCTACGGCCAGAACCTGCAATCCGAGCACGAGCGGTTTCTGACCGAGGAACATTTCAAATCGCCGACGACCGTCTTTAACTACCCGCGTGAGATCAAACCGTTTTACATGCGCCTGAACGACGACGCCAAAACTGTCACCGCGATGGACGTGCTTGTGCCAGGCATCGGCGAAGTCATCGGCGGGGCGCAACGCGAGGAGCGGCCCGGGCAACTCGCGGAGAACCTGAAGTTTCACAAGCTGAACGAGCAGGATTACTGGTGGTATTCCGACCTGCGGAAGTACGGCACCGTGCCGCACGCGGGCTTCGGCCTTGGCTTCGAGCGCCTGCTGATGTTCCTCACCGGCGTTTCAAACATCCGCGACGTGATCCCCTTCGCCCGCACGCCGGGGAATGCGGAGTTTTGACACGCCGATGTGCGTCATCAGCGTGTGAACACCGAAGCCAAAGTGGACCACGCGACGAGCAAAATCTCCAGCGGCAGCAAACTCGGCCTCGACGCGACGAAGAAACTTCCCGGCGAACCCCGAAAGCTTTCGGGGCTGGCCGCTGCTCATCAAGATGGATGCCGCGATGAGGGCGAAGGTGGAGAAACTGCTTGGCAACATTTGAAAACGAACCAACGCTCGTCAACCTGGATTTCCAACGGCTGTAAGAAAAGGGCGCAGCTTGAAGGTTCCCCCGAACGCACAATGGCTTGGCGCGCGGCGTTTGCGCCGCTGCAACTGCCGCAAGCCCGCAGGCAATGGGTTTCACCCCTTTCCGCTCGGCCGTTGAAGCGGCCTGAAGGCGCGCCGGGGGAACCTACCAGATGCGGCTGTAAGAAAACGAACCGGACGGTCACTAATAGGATAGAGCACGCGCTCTGCGGATGAGTGAAGACGAACAGACAACATTGTTCAGGCAATGGGTCGAGCAATGCACAGGGCTGATGGCCCGCGTAGCCCGGGCCTACACTGCCACGAAAGAGGATTGCGAAGACTTGGTTCAAGAAATCCTGCTCCAAGTCTGGCGTTCCATCCCGTGTTTCGAGCGTAAATCCAGCCCGTCCACTTGGATTTATCGCGTGGCCCTCAACACCGCACTCGCTTGGCAGCGGAAGAACCGGCGACAACGGCGATTCCAACCGCTTTTTGAGGTCGAGCAGATCGCGGAAGACAACGGCGAACAGGTTCAGAAACGGGAAAGAATCGAGCGGCTTTACGCCGGCATCCGTCAATTGCCCAAAGCGGATGCCGCATTGCTGGTTCTGTATTTGGACGATCTGAGTTACCGCGAGATGGCCGAAATCCTCGGCATCTCCGAAACCAATGTGGGTGTGAAATTGAACCGCGCCAGAAGGACTCTGGCCAAAATCATGAAAGGTGAGATGTATGAATCCCGATGAATTCAAGCAAATCTGGAAGACACAACCCTTGCCGCGCCAGATCACGATTGATGGGGACATGGTTTTGCAGCTTCTCCGTCGCAACAAGACAAGTTTCTCCTCAGGCATCTTCTGGGCCGACTTGCTCGTCATCCCCAGTCTGCTGGGCATAGCTGGCGTCTTCGTGTTGTTCAGCATTTGGTTAAGGCGGGAGGGTTTGCCCATGAAATTGATGTATGGTTTTTTGCTGTTCGCGTTGATTCAAATCGCGGTGGCTGGATACAAGGGATTCGACCGGATCCGCCAAATCAGGCGGCGTCCAGCGGCGTCCGATTCAGTCGTCTCCTGTGCGCAAGAAACCTTGGATTTGGTGAGACACGAAATCCGCCTGTGGAGCAAAGTGACGTGGTGGTATCTTCTGCCGCTCGGTGCGGGTGCGGCTTTTATGGCCTTGAATGTCGCGTATGTGGTGGGAGGCATGGCCGCGTTGTTTTCCTTCTCGACACTGGTCTGGCTCAGTGTTCCGGCCGTTTTCATCGTGGCCGGCCGCTGGTTCTGCCGTTGGTATGTGCGGAAAAACCACGAACCGCTACAACGTGAAATGGAAGCCCTGCTTCATAATCTGCAATCCAGTTGATTGTCCCCCATGGTTCTTACCACCTTTGCGACAAGCGATATTTCAGAGCTATTCGGATTTGAACGCGCGCAGTTGCCGGCTGGCGTCCCGGAGCACTTCCACCGGCCGTCCCGAACGCTTTCGGGATTACCCCAGGTAATCGGACGGCAGAATCCTTGTAGCGGCGGTCTGTGACCGCCAGCGATTGCCAATGGCCTTGGCCCGTCGCTCCTAGAGCGACGCTACAGGAGCGGGTCGTTCATCACCGCCTCCAGCCACGCCTCGCGCTCCGCCGCCGCCCGTCACACTTCGGATCGCAGATGGTAGATTTCAGTCCATCCCAAGACCGCGCCCTGAGCTATTCCCCTTTCCCGTCTCCCGCGAGCAGTTTCTCGATGTGACGGTCCAAGTCGGACACGCTGCCCGCACAGGTGGCGCTCTGAACGCGACCGACCATCTCGGCGGTCCAGGCTTCTTCCTCGACCTGCTCGTTGATAAACCAGTGCATCAACACCTGCGTGGGATAATCCTTGGCGGTGAGCGCCGCTTCGTAAACGGCGTGGATGCCCGCAGTATTCGCCACCTCCATCGCCTGCGCTTGCTGGGCAACTTCGAGCAGCGACTTGAAGTTCTGTTTGGGTGCGGCGATGGCCGCCAGCTCCGGCTGTGAGCCGCGGTCGAGCAGATGCTCCATGATCTTCTCCGCATGCTCGTGTTCCTCGCCGGTTTGTTTGGCGAAGAACGCGGCGAAGCCTTTCAGGTTCTGATCGGCGCACCAGAGCGACAAGGCGCGATAGCTGTGGGCGGCGCCCAGTTCGTAGTTGAGCTGACGGTTGAGTTCCGTCCGCACTTTGGCGGGAATTTTAGATATTTGCATAGAATCAATATTTTGCCACCGCCTTTATGCATGAAGGCGGTGCTCGATGCAAGCCGTCGCATAAAACAAACCCCCAAGAAACGCCAATGACAGGCGACAGCGACGCCGGGCAAATGATGCAGGCGATTTTCGGGGTGATCGTCCCTGGCGAAACTATTCGACGATTTTCGGCACGATGAAGAGGCCGTTGGCCCGGGCGGGCGCGTTGCGCAGGGCGTCGTCGTGCGAGAGCGAGGGGCGGACTTCGTCGGCGCGGGTCACGTTCACGCGCGGCGCGGCGTGTGCGGTCGGCTCGACATTCGTCACGTCCAGTTGTTTCAACTTCTCAATGTGTTCGAGGATGTGGCCAAGCTGGTCGCCAAATTTCTGCTGCTCCGCCGCCGTGAGTTCCAGCCGCGCGAGATGCGCAACGTATTGGATGTCAATTTCCGGCGCGGCCATGGTCAATCCTCGTCAAACTTCCGCTTGATGAGCGCTTCGATTTCGCCGAGGGCGGCGTTGGCGTCCTGGCCGTGGGCGTGAATGGTGAGTTTGGTGCCGGGGCCGGCGGCAAGCATCAAGAGGCCCATGATGCTCTTGCCGTTCACCTTTTCGCCGCCTTTTTCGACGAAGACCTCGCACGAAAACCGGTTGGCGGTCTGGACAAATTTGGCGGCGGGCCGGGCGTGGATGCCCAGCTTGTTCATGATGGTGAACTCTTTGGTCAGCGGTTCGCCGCCGCCCGGTGGTTTTTTCGCGCTCATCAAGTTGCGCATGATAACTACCCGAAGCGGCGCGCGCGCGCCATTCAATTCTACAGTTTGTTATCGCCGGCCATCTGTGCGAGCAGGCGGTCGTTGAGTTCCCTGGCAGAGTTGTAGCCGGACAGCTTGAGCTTGGTCTGGAACGCGGCGACCTCGATGAGCCGGGCCAAGTCGCGTCCGGGGCGCACCGGGATGGTGATGTGCGGAACGTCAACGCCGAGAACCGGCACCGTCTCCTGTCCCATGCCAACGCGCTCGATGTCGGCTCCTTCTTCCCACTGCTTGAGAGTGATGACGAGATCCACGCGCTTTTCCTTGCGGATGCTTTTTACGCCGAACATGGCGGCGACGTTGATGATGCCGATGCCGCGAATTTCCATGTGATCGCGGGTCAGGTCGGCGCTCGTGCCCACGACGTCGCGGCCATCCACGAGCGTCACTTTCGTCACGTCGTCGGCCACGAGGCTGTAACCGCGTTCGATGAGCGCCAGGACACTTTCGCTTTTGCCGATGCCGCTTTCGCCGCGGATGATGACGCCGATGCCGAGGATGTCCACCATGCTGCCCATCTCGCTGCCGCGCGGGGCAAACATCATCTCCAGCGCGAGCGTGGCGAGGTTGATGAATTTCATGGTGACAAACGGACATTGGAAAATCGGGGTCTCGGCGGCCTCGGCGGCTTTGAGAAAATTCATGTCCACCCGCAAATTGCGGCTAAAGACCACGCAGGGCAGGCGGTGGGAAAGGAAGGTGTCGTAACGTTTGCCCCGTTCCGCCTCGGTCAGCGATTTGAGATAAAAGGCCTCGGCGTTGCCAATGACCTGGATGCGTTTGTTGGCGAAGTATTTCGTGAAGCCGGTGAGCACGAGTCCGGGGCGGTTGACGGTCGGCTCGCGGATGATGCGCTTGAGGCCGGCGGCACCGGCGATCAGGCGCAGTTCCAGCGGGGAGGCGTGTTCCGTGTAAAACCGTTCAACCGTGACGGGGTCGCGTGACATAGTTTTAACTCAACTGGCGTGGCACTGTGGGAAACAGTCTTAACGCGGCGGGCCGGGGATGGGAAGCAATTTCGGCGTAACGGTTGACGGCCGCGGATGCGGAACCGCTGCCCCTTGATCTTCGCCGTTATCGAATCTGCTCCCGTAACAGCCGCACCGAGAAATACCGCCCGCTTTCTCCTCGATCAATTACTGTTGCGACCCCGTTGCGATGAAAATAAAACCGAGCCTGCCCGATTCTTGCCCGGCCATGTTTATCCAGCGTTCCCTCAAACTGAGCTGAACCAAGTGTGCGGCCATAGTTCATTCCGAGCCCCGCAAAATTTCCCACCTCATCCACAACGATATAAAGTTCAATGCGATTCGTGGAGGTTCGATCCGCTGCTATTCCAATCCAAGTTCCGGCGAATCCAGGCGCAGAAGCGTTAGTGTTTAAATTCCAACCGGTGCTTGTGTCCACATAGCCGCTGATTGTCGTTGAGGACAATGCACTTTGTACTGTCGGCATTTTCTCCTCGCCTTCACAGCGCGAAGCAACGCAGGGAAAAATGAATGCCAAACTCAGCGCACGAACAAGTTGTAGAATTTTCACAGCATCTGCTTTCCAATTTAAGAAAACCAAGAGGAGAGTACGAAGGGAGGAAGGCTTTGTCGAGCGGCAAAAACTTGGCAGCAAGATTTACCGGGGCGGCGCAATCAGAAGAGCGTCGAACATTCAACATTCAACATCGAATGTTCAATTAAACCTCGACGCGATTACGGCTCATTGGAGGTTGGAGGTTGAACATTCGATGTTCCCACCCAAAAAAGCACGGGCCGGGGAGTGCATTTTTCCCGGCCCGTCTTGTGCATTGTCTCTGGTTACGAACAGCCCAAGCTCTCGCCACAATTATAGCATTTGAAGCAAGCGCCGTTGCGCACCGCCACGTGGCCGCAGTTGGAGCAAGTGGGCGCGTCCTGTTGGAAGTGCGCGATCGAATCATTCAAGGTTTTCACCGTGTGGCCGCCGGCCATCCCGCCCGCCGCACTGTGTCCATTGCCTTTGGACTCACCGGCAGCTTCAGCTTCAAGAATGTCCGTGTCCGACGTTACCGACAGTTCCGGCACCGGGCGGTTTATCTTTTTTTTTAGTTCCTTTTCCAAGCCGGGGATTGCCAGTTCAGGTTGGTTGCGATTGCCGTTGCTGGCTTCGCGGTAACCAGGAATGAAATGCATCGCCATCCAGCGAAAAACGTAGTCGGTAATGGACGCGGCGTTGCGGATGTCTGGATTTTTCGTGAAGCCGCTCGGCTCGAACCTCTGGTGGGCGAACTTGCGCACCAGCGCTTCCAGTGGCACGCCGTATTGCAGCGCCATGCTGGTCAATGTGCCAATGCCATCCATCAGGCCGCCAATGGTCGAGCCTTCCTTGGCCATGGTGATGAACAACTCGCCCGGCTGGCCGTCCTGAAACAGGCCGACCGTGAGATAGCCTTCGTGACCGGCAATGTCGAACTTGTGCGTGACGGCGGTGCGCGTCTCGGGCAACCGGCGGCGCAGCGGTTTGCCGGTGTCTTCGCGCAATTTCACCGCCTCGGTTTCCAATTCCTTGATGCGGGCCTCGAACGAGGTTGTGTCGCCGACCGCTGTGCTGCTGGAGCCGTCGGCGCTCTTTTTTGTGCAGACCGGTTGCGAGCGCTTCGAACCATCGCGATAGATGGCCACGCACTTGAGGCCCATCTTCCACGCCTGGACGTAGGTTTCGCGGATTTCCTCCACGGTGCATTCGTTGGGCATGTTGACGGTCTTGGAGATCGCGCCGCTGATGAACGGTTGCGCGGCGGCCATCATCTTGAGGTGCGCGAGATAGTGAATGCTGCGTCTGCCACGGTAGGGCTTGAACGCGCAGTCGAACACCGGTAAATGCGCCGCCTTCAAACCGCTGCGCACGGGCTGTCCGTTGTCCTCGACATCCTCAAGCGTGTCGAACTTCTCGATGTGCGCCATGACAGCCTCGATTTCGCCAGCCGTGTAGCCGAGCCGACGCAGGGCTTCCGGCACGGTGCGGTTGACGATTTTCAACATGCCGCCGCCCGCGAGCAGTTTGTATTTCACCAGCGCGATGTCCGGCTCAACACCCGTGGTGTCGCAGTCCATTAGGAACGCGATGGTACCGGTGGGCGCGAGGACGGCGACTTGGGCATTGCGGTAGCCCACCTGCTTGCCGCGGGACAGCGCGCGGTCCCAGCAATGGCGCGCTTCATCCTTGAGATAGCCGAATTCGACGCTCGGATGAATTTCCTCGACCGCGTTGCGGTGGAGTTCAATGACGCCGAGCATGGATGCAACGTTATCCTTCTGGACCGGCTTGGACACATGAGCGCACCGGGCGTCGTTGTACCCCGGAAACGCGCCCATGATGCCGGCGATTTCGGCGCTCTGCTCGTAGCAGTGACCGGTCATGATGGCGGTGATTGCGCCGGCGAGCGCGCGGCCCTCGTCGGAATCGTAGGCCAGGCCGTAGCTCATGATGAGCGAGCCGAGGTTCGCGTAGCCCAGACCCAGTGTGCGGAAGCGGTGCGAGTTCTCGGCAATTTCCTTCGTCGGATAGCTCGCGTTGTCCACGAGAATTTCCTGCGCGGTGATGAAAAGTCGCGCGGCAGCCTTGAAGCGTTCGATGTCGAAGATGCCGTCATCACGCTTGAACTTCATCAGGTTCAACGAGGCGAGATTGCAGGCGGTGGCGTTAAGGAAAACATATTCGCTGCACGGGTTGGTCGAGTGAATCGGCTCGGTGCCCTTGCACGTGTGCCACTTCTGAATCGCGCCGTCGTACTGCATGCCCGGGTCGCCGCAAACCCACGTGCCCTCGGCGATCTTGAATAGAAGTTTGGCGGCATCCTTTTTTTCCAGTGGCCTGTTCGTGGTGATTGCGCGCGTCCACCATTCCTTCCCGGCGAGCGCAGCCTGCATGAACTCGTCGCTGGCGCGCACTGACAGGTTCTCATTTTGATACATCACGCTGCCGTAGGCGTCGCCATTGTAGGAACCGTCGTAGCCTTGCTCGATAAGCGCCCACGCCTTCCGCTCTTCCTTTTGTTTGGCGTCAATGAACTCCTCGATGTCGCCGTGCCAGTCGCGCAGCGTGTTCATCTTCGCGGCGCGGCGCGTCTTGCCGCCCGATTTCACGACGTTGGCGACCTGGTCGTAAACCTTCAGGAAGCTCAACGGCCCGCTTGGCCGCCCACCGCCGCTGAGTTTCTCGCGCGCGGATCGGAGCGGCGACAAATCCGTGCCGGTGCCGGAGCCGAACTTGAAGAGCATCGCCTCGCTGTGCGCCAGGCGCATGATCGAGTCCATGTTGTCCGCCACCGATTGGATGAAGCACGCGCTGCACTGGGGGTATTCGTATTGCGTGGCGGCCCGCTCAGCCTGGCCGGTCTTGCGGTTGAAGCACCAGTTGCCCTTGCCGGAATTGTTTCCGATCTCGTACTGATGAAACAGCCCGACGTTGAACCACACCGGCGAATTAAACGCGCCGTATTGGTTCAAGCACAGCCACGTCAACTCGTCGTAAAATACTTCGCCGTCCGCCTTGCTGAAATAGCCGTCCTTGATGCCCCAGTCGGCAATCGTCCGGCAAACGCGGTGGATAAGCTGGCGCACCGACGTTTCGCGCTGGGGCGTGTTTTGCTCGCCGTAAAAGTATTTGGACACGACCACTTTCGTGGCGAGCAGCGACCACGACTTGGGCACCTCGACATTTTCCTGTTTGAAAATGACTTTTTTCGCGTCGTCGGTGATTTCCGCGGTGCGGCGCTCCCATTCGACCTGGTCGAACGGGTTCACCTGCGCGTCGCTGAAGACACGTTCGAGTCGTAAAGACCGTTTGGCTGTGCTGCTGCTTCTGGTCGTGCGTGTCATTGTAACCGTCGCAGTTCGCCGCCGGCTTTGATGCGCCACCGGCGTTAAAACTTCTTCTCTCGCGTCAATCATGGTCCTGATTCAAAGTTGAAAAGCTTTTTGGTTTACCGCTGCCGGCCTTTTGAAGAAATAGCAAGCCATCGCCGAACTGCAAAAAAACGCTAAAAACCTCAAAAAGTCGGACTTTTTCAAAAAGTCCGCTTCCCCCATTAGTGGGGGAACGGGGGCTATCTTGCTACCACCTGTTGTAGGACTCAAGGAAAATTTTCAAAAAAAGTTACACGCGCGATATTCGCCAATGAAATCACAGGGTTTCGCGCGGAAAAATTCTGTTTCCCGCGGGTTATTCACGGCTGCGAACAAACACCCTGTGGATAATTGCGTGCAATCAGTGTTGACGCGGCACGCATCTTGAGGCGGTCAGAATGATAATGTGAAAGCCATTTTGCCTTCGTTATAGGCCGCAAGGTAACGGGAAGCTGCTCCGATACCGTTTTCAAATAGGTGGCGTTGCCATGCTATCTTTCTCGCCAATTATTGCTTGGGAGAACCGGAGCGTTGGTTTGTAAGATCAGAAAATCAAGGTTTGTAACCCCCAG
>JALOTT010000376.1 GCA_025457745.1 Verrucomicrobiota bacterium | reverse complement strand
AAGCTCATCGAATTCGGCGGGTGGGAAATGCCCGTCCAATACACGAGCATCATGGACGAACACCTGGCCGTGCGCAGAGCGGCGGGCCTCTTCGATATTTCGCACATGGGCGAAGTCACGGTGAGCGGAGCGGCGGCGGCGGCATTCCTCAATCACGTTCTGACCAACGACATTCGCAAACTCACGCCCGGCCACGGCCAATACACTTTGCTCTGCAACGAGCACGGCGGAACGATTGACGATCTTTATGCCTACCAGCTTTCCGAAGGCGTCTATCTGCTCATCATCAACGCCTCGCGGGTCGCGGCGGACGTGCCGTGGCTGCAGGCGCGGGCGAAGGATTTTTCCGGGCGCGGCGAACTCCGGCTCACGGACGCTTCCCACAACTACTCCGCCGTGGCCGTGCAAGGTCCGCGGGTCCGGGAGTTCATTGATGCCTGCCTTCCCGGCGGGTCACATTCGGCAATGCGCGTCGCGAAAGTCACCGATCTGAAGAAGAATGAAATCGGCGGTTTCAGCCACGGCAATGCAACCGTGCTCGTG
This sequence comes from Verrucomicrobiota bacterium, assembly GCA_025457745.1. Lineage (GTDB taxonomy): Bacteria > Verrucomicrobiota > Verrucomicrobiia > Limisphaerales > JADLHS01 > JALOTT01. The sequence continues at coordinate 3,725 of JALOTT010000376.1, read as the reverse complement.
TCGCGCACGGGTTACACGGGCGAAGATGGCTTTGAAATCGTGGGCGGCGACGAATCCATCCAACAGGTTTGGGACACCGTCTTGAAAGTCGGTCAGCCGTTCGGCGTCAAGCCGTGCGGCCTCGGCGCGCGGGACACGTTGCGCACCGAAGTTTGCTACCCGCTCTACGGCCACGAACTCGATGAGAACACCACGCCCATCGAAGCCGGCGTGGGTTTCTTTGTCGCGCTGGACAAAGGCGAGTTCATGGGCCGTTCCGTGCTGGTGGAACAGAAAACGCACGGCGTGAAAAAGAAACTAATCGCCTTCAAAATGACCAACAAATCCGCGCCGCCGCGACCGCATTATCCCATCTGGGCCGGTGGTGTGAACGCGGGTCAGGTGACGAGCGGCACGCAAAGCCCGTCGCTCGGCGTTGGCATCGGCATGGGCTACGTGCCGCCGGAATTTGCCATGAAGGACACCGCCATCGAAATCGAAATTCGCGGCAAGCGGTCGCCGGCGGTCATCGTGCCCAAACCGTTTTACCGCCGGCCGGCCGGCGATTAATTGCCGCAACAAGGCCAAGCGACACAAAAGTTATTTCTTTTTTGCGCGATTTGTGCCTTTTTGTGGCCAGCATTTTTATGAGCAACGTTCCGACCGACCTGAAATACGCGAAATCGCACGAATGGGTGCGTGCCACCGGCGATACCGCCGTCATCGGCATCACCGACCACGCGCAACACGAATTGACCGACATCGTGTTTGTGGAGGTGCCCGATGTCGGGGACAAGGTGAAGGCCGGCGACGCCTGCGCGGTGGTGGAGTCGGTGAAGACGGCGAGTGACATTTACTCGCCGGTGAGCGGCGAAATTGTCGCGGCGAACCAACTCGTGGTGGCCGATCCGGCGCTGGTGAACAGCGAGCCGTATGACGCCGGCTGGCTCTACAAAATCAGGTTGACCAATCCCGGCGAACTCGAGGCGTTGTTGACGCCCCAGAAATACAAAGCGCAGATAAAACCGGCATGAAGCGGCGCTGCGGCTTTGCGCGGGCTATTTGATTTTCGCCCGCGGTCTGCGAGTGTGTCATTGTGAAACCGAAACAAGTTCGTCTGTTCATCAAACCTTACTGCGGGTGGTGTCACCGCGCCCAGCGCTGGCTCGCCGAGCGCGGGATCGCCTTCCAGGCCATTGATGTTACCGCGGACGAGGATGCGTACGCGGAGATGATCCAGCTTTCGGGCCAGGAGCTGGCCCCGGTCATTGACGTGGACGGCAAAGTTCTCGCCGATTTCGGTCCAGACGAACTGGCGGAGTTCTGGGAGAAGCTGCCAACCACGAATGCGCCCGAATAGACACGAACTGTTTTTCGCCGGTAGGGCGCGTCACTCCGTGCGCGCCGTGGTTTGCATTCAGAGGAGCGGCGGGCAGAGGACTGCACACCCTACCATGGATTCGTGTTCACGAGTGTCCATTCGTGGTTAAACCATGACTGCAACCGAATCAAAACCCCGTCCGCGTCTGCCGGATTGGCTGCGCCTGCCCTTGCCCACGACAGACACGTTCACACGCACGCGCTCGCTGCTCGACAACCTCAAGCTCCACACCGTCTGTGAAAGCGCGAGGTGTCCAAACCATTGGGAATGTTGGAGCAAAGGCACGGCCACGTTCATGATCGCCGGCGACCGGTGCACGCGCGCCTGCGGCTTCTGTGCTGTAACGACGGCCAAGCCGTTTGCGCTCGAAGTTGATGAACCTGCGCGTGTTGCTGAAGCAACCCGGCGGATGAGATTGAAGCACATCGTCATCACCGCCGTGGCGCGCGATGATTTGGCGGACGGCGGCGCGGATCATTTCCGTCGGACGGTTGAAGCCGTGCGCGCTCTCAGTCCCAAAACAGTGATTGAAGTCCTCGTGCCGGATTTCAACGACCGCGACGCGGCCATCGAAACGGTGCTGGCCGCCAACCCGGACATTTTCAACCACAACCTGGAAACGGTTCGCCGTCTCACGCCGTCAGTGCGTTCGCGGGCGACCTATGACCGGAGCCTGAGCGTGTTGAGAAAAGTGAAGGCCTGTCGCCGTGATTCGATTTACACCAAGTCCGGCCTCATGCTGGGACTCGGCGAGACCGAAGACGAAGTTTTGACCGCGCTGCGGGATTTGCGCCAGGTTGGCTGCGACATTCTGACTTTGGGGCAGTATCTGCAACCGACGCTACGGCACCTGCCGGTGATTGCGTTCGTTTCGCCGGAGACGTTCGCAAAGTTGGGCGAGCGGGCGTGGAAAATGGGCTTTGCGCACGTGGCGAGCGGGCCGCTCGTGCGCAGTTCCTACCATGCCGACAAATTTCCGCACGCGTCACAGGCCGGTTGATCCCGGCGGCTTGCGGGTCAGCAACAGGTAAAGCGCCCAGATCAACAGGCCGAGGGAGATGAGCACCCCGATCACGGTGCAAACTTGTTTCACCTTGCGGGCGTGGTTGAGCGTTTCGGCCGTGCTTTGTTTTTCGGCTTCCTTGAACAGGGCGAATTCCTTGTCGAGTGACATGATGACGTCCTCGTCTCTGAGCCGCAAGGTCAGCCACCCCGGCCTCGTGCGATTCCACGCTTCCGGCAACCGCTCCAGCACGCTGGGATCGGGCGGTTGCAGGCCGTTGTGAGTCCAGAATGGAGCGCTTTCCCGCGTCCAGAGCCGGACGACGCCGTGATTCATGGCCAGGGCTTGAATGCGCCCCCACAACAGGGGACGCACCTGATCCGCCACGGCAAAATCCACAAACGATTCGCTGTGAATCAAACCCTGCCGTTGAAGAAATTGAAATCCAACCGCGCCGACCACTTGTCCGTTGGCGTCCTCGGCGACCTGAAATTCGGTCAGACGTTTTTCCAGGTCCGCCACCGAAAAGTTCATGGACGCCCAAAGCGCTTTCAGCGCATTGAAATCGTCCAACGTGGCGCGTCGCACCCGGTAGGCCGGTGGATTCATCGGTGGGGATGGTACGGTTCAGGGCGCGAAGTTCAAATTGGAAATGCGTCGGCGGCCATGGGAAATCTCCCGCTGTAACGGCGCGCTGTGAGTGCGGTGGGGCGAGCGTCGTCGCGAGCCGGCTCGTCAGGAGCCTCGCCCCGCCTCAGTAAACCAAAACCAGCACCGCCTTCACCACGTCTTCAAACTTCCGCTCCTTCGTCTCCGGCTCTTTCAACTTCGCTTTGTGGCCCTCTGCAAGGAGTTCCGGCACGGATTCCGAGAAAGGTAGGGTGCGTCACTCCGTGCGCGCCGAGGTTTGGTTTGAGGAACGACGGCGCGCAGAGGACTGACGCGCCCTACCAACTCTTCACCGCCTAATTCACATTCTCGGGCACCGCCCCGCTCGCGGCCAGCGCCGCCCGCGCGCTCAACTTGGCCGACACCAGCCCCACCACGTTGCCCCGCTCGTCCACCAATGCCCCACGCGAATTGCCCGGCTGCACCGGCACGCTGATCTGGAAATACCGCGCGGCTCGAAATTCATTCCTGGATGCCGAACAAAATAGTTTCCCTTTCGCTCTCCCTGTGCTAAAAAGCTGATGCGAATACATGTGTCTCTTAAAATCAAAAATTCTCGAATCCGTTACAAGATAACGAAGCGCAGAGCGCCGTCAGAACTCAAGGAGACGTCGCAAGCCGTACTGCCACCGCTTCGAATGTCGGAGCAAACCTCGTATTCACATAACAACGGCGTCGCCAAGCTCAACGGAG
>JALOTT010000375.1 GCA_025457745.1 Verrucomicrobiota bacterium | reverse complement strand
CACATTGATGAGGGCGCGGGTGAGTTTGAACTCTTTCACCAGGCCCGAGGAGGGGCGTTGGATCGTAATCGCGACTTCCGTGCCCGGTTCGCCGCGCAGACTCTTCACCGCGTCGGGCAAACCCATGCGCTCGGTGCTCTTGCCGTCAATCTTCACAATGCGGTCGCCCGACAGGATGCCCGCCCGCGAACCGGGCGTGTCCTCCATCGGCGCAATGACCGTGATGCCACCGTCGCGGATGCCGACCACGATCCCCAGCCCGCCGAACTGGCCCTGCGTGTCGTTTTGCAATTCCTTGTACTGCTCCGGGTCGAGAAATTCACTGTGCGGATCCAGCGTATTGATCATGCCCTTGAGCGCGCCATAAACGAGTTGCTGGTACGTGAGGTCCTTGTTGTCAACGTAGTCTTTGCGAACCTTTTCCATCACCACGGAAAAAAGCTCGAGGTTCGGGTAGGGCGAATCCTTTTCGGCGGTTTCCGCGGACTTGTGATAAAGTCGCGCGCCGACGGCGAGATTCACCGTCAGAACGATCAACACCAAGCCATAAATCAAACGTCGTTTCATAACTGTCTTTCTGTTCTGGCTGCAACAATACGAGGTGAAAACCGGGTTGGCAAGGTGCGCAGCAGCCAAAGGAAAACATTCAACGCCCAACATTCAACCTTCAATGCGGCAACCGCGTCTCTGGCAATCCTTGAATGTTCGGTGTTCCCCTCCCCTATTTCACCGCCCTTCGCAACAGCACCTCAATGTAAGCCAAATCCCCTGGCACCGTCACTTTCGGATTCGGCGTGGCGCTCACCACAAGTCGCACCGACTGGCCGATCAACTCGCACGCCGCCGTGTCGTCGGTGACAATCATCTTCTGCCGGCGCACCTCGGCCAGCGCGCGGCGAATCACTTCCACCCGGAACGTCTGCGGTGTTTGCACCGACCACAACCGCGAGCGATCCACCGTGCGCGCGATCAATGTTCCGTCGGTGGATTCCTTGATGGTGTCGGTGACGGGCTGGGCAGCGACGGCAGCGCCGGTTTCACGAGCGGCGGCGATGGTCGCCGCGATGAGTTCCTCACTCGTGCAAGGCCGGGCGGCATCTTGAATGGCCACGATTTCCGTGTTCGCCGGGAGCGCTTCCAACCCGTTCCAGACCGAGTCCTGCCGTTCCGCGCCGCCAACCACGAAGCGATGCGGCTTGCGGAGGTTGTATTTCGCCGCAAGCTCTGCGAAGGCTGACTCCATTCCAGCGCGCACGACAACGATGATTTCGTCAATGCACTGCGCGACGACGGGCCGGCCCGCAAGTTGAAGAAACAACTTGTCCGCACTGTCACCCATGCGGGTGCCCCTGCCGGCGGCGACGAGGATGGCGCTGTTGATGTCAGCCAATTTGTTTCCTCCTCTCTGCGAGCCATCGCGAATCTCGCGCGCCGTGGTGGATGGCCAGCAGAACAATTTCCTCTCCGTGTATCACGTAAAAAACTCCATAACGTTTGAAGCGACGCAAGCGCACACAACGCACGTCGGCGAACCGAACTGAGTAAAGCAGGGCGTTGTCAGCCAGCGCACTGATGACGCGTTCCGATTCGTCCAGAAAGTCATCGCCCAGCCCCGGCTGTTGTGAATCATACCAGCGAGCGGCCTCCAGTTGATCTTCTTCAACCAGCCTTGGCCTTCTGATGCCGAATTTCATGAAGGCGGGCGCGGACGCGGTCGGTTGTTCCTTCCCACGGTTCGAGTCGCTCCGGGTGGGCCAGCGCCTCCTCGCGACGATGAAGAATCTCGGCTTGGACTTCGGGATGAATGTAGTCCGGCCCGATCAATTCCTCCTCGTGTTCGCAAATCCAGTCAAAAAAGCGCCGGCGCTCCTCCGTCGGGAGTTTTAACACTGACTGTTCCAGTTGTTCCACGCTCATGGCTGAAACTTTACGGCCTTGAACGCAATTTGCGAACAAAAAGATTACGTTGCCACTCCGCCCGGACGCATCCGCGCGCGGCCTCCGACGGAGCGCGACCGGTCCCCGGTCGCAGCGCGTGGATGGCGAGGAGAGCGTTGGAAAATCCGAACATCTTCTGGCGTGTGGACGTGCTGCGGGCGCGGGACCGCCCGCGCTCCGGAGCAATACGCGGATGCGCCCAACCCGCTCATGTGGGGTGCCCTTGCCGGCGGCGACGAGGATGGCGCTGTTCACAAGGTTGAGGTTGGCGATTGCTGGTTGCAGATTCAAGCGTGGCATTTAACTTCTACCTTTGCCCGGCAGAGTCTAACGCTCGTTTCAAATCCAAATTCCTATGGACAACCAACTTCGCGTGCTACAGAGTCAGGATCAGGAATAAAGATAGGCCGCAAAATATGCCGTCCATTACTTAGTTAGCCATCATCGCGCACTCGACATGAAACACGAGAGACGCATCAAGAAGGTCGAATACGCCACGCTCGCTGCGTTGCTGGCACTTGTTGCTTTCTGCTGCTGGGTTTCGCACCGGATCGAGCACGGTGATGCACCCGCTTTCTTATCGGACGGTGCTGCTTCTTTTGTTGCGAATATTTGCGGTTTGATTTTTTACATAGCGGTTGCTCTTGCCGCGTTTATCATCATCAGAGTGTTTTACATCGGACTGACCCATTCAGATTCGAGAGAGAAGCATGAACACGACGGCTAACGTGAGGATGAGCCGCAACTGATTTAGACCACCGGCGCTCGTTCAAGCCGCCGTCGCCACCGCGCCGTTCTGTTGGCGCAGGGTGAGGAAATCCAGATACCCCACCAGCCGCTCCTTCATTTCCTTGCGCGGGACAATGGCGTCAATCAGACCGTGATCCAGGAGAAATTCCGAGGTTTGAAAACCGGGCGGCAGTTCGGCCTGGGTGGTGTCCTTGATGACGCGCGGGCCGGCGAAGCCAATCATCGCGCCTGGCTCGGCGAGGATGAGGTCGCCCAGACTCGCGTAACTGGCCATCACGCCCGCCGTGGTCGGATGCGTGAGCACGCTGATGTAAGGCAGGCGGGCCTTGGCGTGATAAGCGAGGGCGGCGGAGGTTTTCGCCATTTGCATCAGGCTGAACATGCCTTCATACATCCGCGCGCCGCCGCTGCTGGAAATGATGACAACCGGCAGGCATTTTTCCGTGGCGCGCTCGATGAGCCGCGTGAGTTTTTCGCCGACGACCGAGCCCATGGAACCGCCGAGAAAACTGAAATCCATCACGCCCAATCCGAGTTTGTGTGCCCCCACCTTGCCAAAGCCCGTCAGCACGGCATCCTTGAGCATGGTGGATTTTTTATACGCGGTGAGCTTGGACGTGTACGTCCCGACGCCGGTGAAGCCGAGCACGTCCACGCTCGTCATTTCGGCGTCGATCTCCTCGAAGGTGCAGGTTTCGACGAGCGAGTGGATGCGCTCACGGGCGCCGATGGGGAAATGGTGCTGACACTTCGGACAAACCTTCGCGTTCTCGTCCAATTCCTTGTCGAAAATCATCGTCTCGCACTTGGGACATTTGGTCCACAGCCCTTCGGGAATGTCGCGTTTCCGGGATTTCGCCGCGCCGACCACCTTCGGCTTCTTGGCGAACGTGGTCTGGGTATCCGAAACGGACGGCGGAGTGAGCGCCGGTTCGGTCGGGTCCGCCCCGATGGATTTTCTGGTGAATGAGGTCGTGGCCATGCTTGGTTGATGGGTCGCGGTTCTGACGGCGGCAAAATTTATTTCGCTTTAGTCCGGTTCACGACGGTCTGCGTAATTATTTGGTGCGGCCAGTATTCACAGTCCGCGGGCGACTGTCCAGACGCAAACTTCGCCGGCGCCCGCCGCCCGCAAAACCCTGGCGCACGCGCTCGTGGTCGCGCCAGTCGTGAACACATCGTCGAGCAGCACGACCCGCTCACCGTGGAGCCGGTCGCCATTGGCCATCCCGAAAGCGCCGCGCATATTGGCCGCGCGCTGTTCTCGCGTGAGCCGCGTCTGCGTGCTGGTGGGCAGGACCCGGCGCAGCCAGTTATTGTTCACGGGAATTTTTGTGGCGGCGCTCAGGCGTCCGGCAAGGCGTTCGGCCTGGTTGAATTCGCGCTCGCGTTTCTTGGTGGGATGCAACGGCACGGGGACGAGCCAATCCCACTTTTGCCCGCTCAACGCCGGCCCGGCCTCACGCACCAGCAAGTCCGCCAGAAACGGTTCGAACCACAGCGCGCGCTGATATTTGTACCGATGAATCGCGTCAAGCGCCACCCCGCTGGCGACGACCGCCGAGCGCGCGGCGCTGAAATGCAGTTCCATTTCGCGGCAATTGGCACATTCGAACGGGGTGGTGAGGTTGCCTTCAAACGGAAGACCGCAACGCTCGCAGAACGGCGGCTTGATGAAACGCACCTGCGACCAGCAGCGTGAGCAGACCAAGCCGTCCTCGGGCCGGGCGCGCTGTTCGCCGCAGAACTGGCAGGCCGCCGGGTAGAAGAACGCCAAGCCGGCGTCAACCCAGCTTCGAAGTGCTGGAAAGGCTGCGTTCATGCGGTAGGGATCGTTTTCTCCACCGGTCGCAGGCGCAGGAAGACGGCGAGTGTGATTGACAGAACAATGAACGCCAGCCAGCCGTCAATCATCCGGCTGCTGCCCCACAGCCAGAGGTTCGTGTGCGAGGTTCCGGTTGTGAGCACGCCGTAGCTTCTGGGCCAGAAAATCCAACCGGCATGGAGGCCGATGGAAAAGTAGAGATTGCCTGTGCGCTGATAAGCGAGCGCGAGCAACCCGCCGGCAAGCGTGAGGTTGAAAAAACCTGGAATCAACGCCTGCCAGTCCGCAAAGCCAAGCAACATCGGCGGCAACAGCATCAAACCCGAAGCCCCCGTCACATCGCCCGCGGGCCGCGCTGCGGCGAAAAAATGCGTGATGGCGTAAACCGCGCTGCTCAACCCCAGGGCGAAGCGCCAGCCGCGTAAAAGGTTTCCCGGATGCCAGCCGGGCAAATCGGTTCTGCGCGGCCAGTCGAACACGCGCCGCAGTCCGCCAAAAATCCCGCCCCGAAAAAGAATTTCTTCAAGCGCGGCCACCGTGACCGCCGTGAGCGCCGCAACGAGAAGCTTTTCCACGATCTTGGAGAGCGCCAGGTTTTCCTGAAGCACGCGGCCACCACCGGCCAGTGCCAGTGCCGCGACAACCGCGAGCGAGATGAAACCAACCAGGAGACCTGCGAACAACTTCCGCCACTGACCCGCCGGCTTGACGAGACCCAAATCGCCCGCCGACCGCGCGCCCAACTCGCGAAACAGTGGCCACAACCCGGCCAGCGCGAACAGGATCACGGAGCGATTGACGAAGCGATGAAACGGCGCGTCCGCGAGTTTGGGAAAGCTGGCCGCGCCGGCTTGCGCCAGCCAGTAAAGCCACGGCGCGAGCAGCGCGCCACCGAGGAACACCACCGTGATGTAAATGATCAGCGCGCGCAGGGGTCGCATGACGTGACAGTAGGCAACGGGCGCGGCGACGCCAAGAGGGAACTTACGACGAACGACCCAGCGACGGCGGGCAAGTAAAGGTGAACCGCGAAGCGGAACTGAAA
>JALOTT010000050.1 GCA_025457745.1 Verrucomicrobiota bacterium | reverse complement strand
GATGTCCACCTCGGCAAAGCCGCGGCTCACCTGAAATCGGCGTCCGCTGAGGAGAAAACTGTCATTCGTGTGCTGGTGGCGCGCGGCGATGGGGAATCGGCTGAGGACGGCCACGTGAATGTTGGTGTCGAAGCCGGTGATATGCTCCCAGTAGGGGAAGTCGAGTCCTTCCGTCTTGAGCGAGCCGCGCAATTCCTGCAACGCGCTCACGCCGCCCATTTCCTGGAAAGCGATGACGTCGGGCTTCGTGGCGCGAATGCTTTCGCGGATTTTGGCTTTGGCGGCGTTGGACTTCACATACCTGCGCGACTCGGTGGGCTGATCAAGGTAGTTTGCGACGTTGTAAGTGGCGACGCGGAACGTTTCGGCCTGGAGTTGGCAGCAATAGAGCGCGGTGACAAAGCCAAGCGCGGCCCCGGGGCAAAAGTATTTCAAATGCATGGGCGGTTAATAGACGCGCGGCGACCGCAAGTCAAAGCGCAAGTTGACCCGAAACGGCGGGGGCGGAGTGGCGCGCGGAATTTATTCCGCTTCGCCGCCCGAATTCAGAAGGAAGCCAGCGATATTCCAGATGGTCCGGCAACCGGACGCTGAAGCGGAATGAATTCCGCGCTCCGGGGCTGGTTTCAGGTGTCCCGCCGCCGGGTTTCGACAGCCGGGTTAAAACTTTTTGCAAATCGGAGTTTGCTTGCTATTCTGCCGGCATGACCCGGACAGACCAAGTTGTAACGGCGGCGTCCCCGCAGGCAGCGGAAGCCAGTCGCCGCCACAAGCTGCACGACAAGCAGAGCGAGCGCGACCACCGCGAACTGCGCATTGACAAGGTCGGGGTGCGCGGGTTGCGCTTTCCGATTCAGGTGCGCGACAAGGCCCACAGCGTTCAGGACACCGTGGCGACCATCGGCTTGTTCGTGGATTTGCCCAAGGAATTCAAAGGCACGCACATGAGCCGCTTCCTCGAAGTGCTCAATGCTCATGGCAACGTCATGCACGTGGAAAACATTCCAGATATCCTCCATGCGATGCAGGAGAAGTTTCGGGCCGCCACGTCGCATCTGGAAATGGAATTTCCGTATTTCATGGTCAAAGCGGCGCCGGTTTCCGGGCGGAAAAGCGTGATGGACTACACCGCGCGGTTTGACGCGGCAGCGTGCGGGAAGGAAATTATTTTCATGCTGACGGTGAAGGCAAACGTCACGACGCTCTGCCCATGCTCGAAGGCCATCAGCACCCGCGGCGCGCACAACCAGCGCGGCGAAGTGACGGTGCAAGTCCGGTTTTCCAAGCCCATCTGGATCGAAGACCTGATCGCGTTGATGGAAAGCTCGGCGAGTTCGGAGTTGTATGCGCTGCTCAAGCGCGAGGACGAAAAGACGGTCACGGAGCGGGCCTACGACAACCCGGTATTTGTCGAGGACCTGGTGCGGAACGTGGCGCTGAAGCTGAACGCGCACCCGGACGTGACGTGGTACAAGGTTGAGGCCGAAAACCAGGAAAGCATCCACAACCACAACGCCTACGCGTGCATCGAGAAGGGTTGAAATTTCCGCGCGGGGCGTGGGGCGCGGGCGGAAAGTCCGCCAAAATCTCCTGAAATTTCTTGTGGCGTATTTGATTTCCTTTGCTACATTCCCGCGCTCCCGGAAGAGTGGAAGCCGCTTGTGATGGGTCAAAGGGCGAAATTCGGCTCTGGTAAAAAGTTGAACTGGTTTGGTTTGAATCTGTGACAAAAAAGAAAAAAGTGATCAAGAAAGCGCCGCCGCGAACTGCGCCGCCTACCGCTGCCACGGCGGCGTCCATCCTGGGTCGCACGGTGGTCAAGACGCGTGAAGACGGCGTGCCCAAGCGGGTCAAAACGGAGTGGCAGAAGTATTACGCCCACCTGCTGGAACTGCGCGGCCAATTGCTGCGGCAGATGGACGGGCTGGCCAAGCAATCCGCCGAGGAAGTCGCTGGTTACAGCCTGCACATGGCCGATTCGGGCACAGACAATTTTGACCGCGACTTTGCCTTGAGTCTGCTCTCATCCGACCAGGACGCGATTTACGAAATCGAAGAGGCGCTCAAGCGGATTGAGAAGAACACCTTCGGCGTGTGCGAATTGACCGGCAAGGCGATTCCCAAGGCCAGGCTGGAAGCAATTCCGTGGACGCGGTTCACCGTGCAAGCCCAGACGCAACTCGAACGCGAGGGCGCGCTGCGGCAACGGCGGCTCGGCCAGCTCGGCAGCGTGGATTCCGCCGCCGCGCCCGAAGTTGAGGAGGAAGAAGAGTCGGAAGAAAAGGCCAAGGAGAAGGAATAATTTATGCCGCGTGAAATCATCACCATTGAATGTACCGAGGCGCGCAAGGAAAACAAATCGCCCTCGCGCTACACCACCACCCGCAACAAGAAGACCAAGACCGACAAGCTCGAACTCATGAAATACAATTCAGCCCTGCGTCGCCACACATTGCACCGGGAAATCAAGTAAGTTATGCCTCGCAAAACCCACACCGAGAAACGCGACCGGCGCGGCGGCACGCGCCGCGGCTACGGCGAAACCCGCATCCAACGCCCCAAGCCCAAGATTGATTTCACCGCCGACGCGCTCGACTTCAAGAACATTACGCTGCTCCGGCAGTTCGTGACCGACCAGGGCCGCATCCTGCCGCGCAAATACACGGCGCTGCCCGCGCACTACCAGCGCCGGCTCAACCGCGCCATCAAACGCGCGCGGCAGATGTTGTTGATGAAGTGATTTTCCCGCCCGCCGGGTGGCGGCGGGTTCCTTCCTTTGGCGCGCACACCGGGCTGGCTTCACCCACGCGTGAATTATTGGCGGTTGTCATCGGGATTTTCATGCACATCTCGACGACGATTCTTTTCGAGGCGAGCGACCTTCACCGGTTCAACGTGGCGAAACTGGGGGCAATCATCCTGGGCACGGTCTTGGGCGTGGCCAGCGTGCTGGGGCATTGATCGCGGAGTTCGAAAATGCCGCTTGTCGTATGGCTACAGATGGAATGAAGCCCAAATCTCTTCACGAAACACTCTTGCCACGAACAAGAGTGAACCTTCTCACGTCGGCTGCTACAAATCTTCGGTTACCTCTCAGCGGACCTGCCGACGAAAAACCGGTCGCGTGCCGAACGCGGCCTCGACCGTTTTTGAGCGGGCTATAACGCCTCTTCAGTCTGCAAATCGTTCAAGTGCAGGAAACCCTTGATTTTTCTTCGCTCGTAACGATGTTTGAGCGCCTTCTTAGGTTGGTGATCCACCTTGCGGAAGGGGTGCTTGGGATTGCGGATGGCTTCAGCGATCACGTCCAACGTTTTGCTTATCATAGCTGGAGTCTCGGTTTGAGTGTTCTCTGCCGAGAGCAATGCCCCGGGCCGATCTTGGTTGCGGCCCGCCGTGCTTTCGGTTGGCATCGGCTCTTTCACTTGCGTTTAGTATAGGACCAAACCGGGCAAAAGTCATTCAAAATTTTATTGCCGTCTCAAAAGCAATTGTTTGGCCGCTTCCGGAAAATGGCTGACGCAACAGTACAAACGCTCCCGACCGCCATTCCTTCTCAACTTTGCTGGCTACGAGCCGCAGACCTGTCGCTGTCAGGGCCAGGGTAACTAAATCGAACTCCGATTTCAAAATTCCAGCCACAACGAGCCTTCCACCAGGCTTTAGCCGCCGCACAATGCGTCTTCGCTCAACCACCAACAGCGTCGAAATCAAATTGGCGCAAATGAGATCGTAACGCTGCGCTGGCCGGAGTGGGAGCCTCGTCAAATCTTGGTGCGCGAGACGAATTTTTTGGGACACATGGTTCAAACGCGCGTTGGCGCGCGCGACCCGCACGGATTCCGGGTCAAAATCAAGCGCGTGAACCGGCGAATAGCCGAGCTTGGCGGCGACGATGGCAAGGATGCCTGAACCCGTGCCGAGGTCGAGAAACGCCTGTGACTGCGGGCGGGCGCAACCGCGGGTCAGTTCGTGCAGGCAGAACGACGTGGTTGGATGGTGGCCGGTGCCGAAGCTTAATCCTGGATCGAGCACCACCACCGCTTGCCCTTTCCGCGCGCGGCGTTTGCTCCAGCTTGGTTTGATGAGCAGCGCGTTACCGACTTCGATTGGCTTGAAGTGGCGTTTCCACGATTCGGCCCAGTTCTCGCGCCGGATTTGACGCGCCGAGACTTTCGCTGATCCCACGTTCAAGCCGCAGGTTTTGATTTCTGTGAGGCCGCGGCGCAAAGCGGCTTTTGTTGCGGCAAGGTTCTTTGGTGCGGTCGTCGAGTAAACGGAAACCGTCGTCACGCCGGTTTCGGCATCGGTGTAAGTGGACGGGTTGGACCCGACGTGTGTCGCAAGTAATTCCGCCACGGCATCCTCAGCTTCAGCCGTGGTCTGCACCGAGGTTTTGCAAATTGTTTCGCGCTTCATGCTTGTTTCGCAGCAGCCGACGTGAGGAAGCTCCATCTGAAATCGCCGGTCGTTAATGGCGGACAGCCGAAAGAGTCTGCGCCTCCTCACGTCGGCTGCTGCGGGGCGAGATCGCGCCACGGAGCGAAATTGAGCAATTGAATTTCCATCCGGTGCGGTTGCAATTCGATCTCCGAAATGCTCGCGTAATCTATCTCAAACGCGCTCATCTTCGATAGCGGCAAATCCAGCAGGATGGCCAGCAACATCCGAATCACACCCCCGTGGCAGAATACGGCGACGCGTTGACCCGGATGCCGCTCCACAATCTCCCGCAAGCACGGCTCGACGCGGGCGTGATATATCGCCAGCGGTTCGGCGTTGGGAATCGTCCCGCGCTCCAGATGATGCAGCCACTCGAAGGCGTTCGCGCCAAACTTTTCTTTCACACCATCCCAGCCGTGGCCTGTCCAATCTCCAAAATCCACTTCGCGCAGGCCGGACATGATGACCGGTTGCGGCGCGCCGTTGTTGAGAAACGGCGCAAGCGTCAACTGCACGCGCTTCATCGGGCTGGCGTAGATCGCGTCAATCGTTTTGCGACGCAAGTAATTGCAGAGCGCTTGCGCCTGGGTGTGTCCCTGCGGCGAAAGTTCCATGTCAATGCGCCCGCCGAAGATCTTCTGGTAACGCGCCTCGACTTCCGCGTGGCGAATGAGGAGGAGGCGGGTGGTGGGCATGACCTTTGTTTGTAGCCGCCGACGTTAGTCGGCGCTGACTTGCTTGATGAAAGAATGTGCCGACTCACGTCGGCGGCTACTGATAAAGGGGTTCATGCCTCCGCAAGTGCTGCTTCCTGCGCTTCGAGCAACTGCCGGATGCCCGCTTTGCCCAGCGCAAGCAACGCGGCGAGTTCCTTGTCACTGAACGTCGCTTCCTCGCCTGTCCCTTGCAACTCGATGAATTCGCCGGCGGAATTCATCACCAGATTGAAATCCACGGCGGCGGCGGCGTCTTCCACGTAACAAAGGTCCAGCAAGGCTTGGCTGCCCACGATGCCAACGCTCACGGCGGCGACGCCGTGAAGAACCGGATTCGACGTGATTTTCCCTTCGGCCAGCAGCTTGCGAATGGCGAGTTGCAGCGCCACATACGCGCCGGTGATGGCGGCGGTGCGCGTGCCGCCGTCGGCTTGCAACACGTCGCAATCCACGCAGATGGTGCGCGAGCCAAGCTTGTCGAGGTCGAGCGCGGCGCGCATGGCGCGGCCAATCAAGCGTTGGATTTCCTGCGAGCGCCCGTCAATTCTTCCCTTGGTGATGTCGCGCGCTTTGCGTTGGAGCGTGGAGTAGGGAAGCATGGAATACTCGGCGGTGATCCAACCGCCGGTGACGTTTTGCTCCTTCATCCAACGCGGCACATTTTCCTCCACCGTGACGCCGCAAATGACGCGCGTGTTGCCCCACTCGATGAGCGTCGAGCCGGTGGCGTGCGGGGCGAAATGATTTTGAAAGCGGATCGGTCGCAGTTCATGCGGCTGGCGACCATCGGGGCGAATGGTTGAGGAGTCGGTCGGTTGTGCTTGGGCCATAAACGGCAGCGATGGTAATTAGGCCACACCAGATGGCAACGATGAAAGCCGTCGCAGCGAAGGCGCAATCTGAAACCGCCGATTCGCCGCGTGCAGCGGCGCAACGGTTTTCTGAGGATGCACAATACACGGAACACGTTCCGGCCCTGCACGGGCCGGGGTCGTCGCAGCGCGACAACCCTACCTGAAATCCAGCAATCCCACGTTCTTTACTTTTTCTCCATCTCAATGCTGGCAAACAGACTTTCCAGGCTGTTCAACGGCGCGTCTTTCTTCGCGGTCAAGACCTGGCGCAGATATTCCACGGCGTCGTCCACCTGCCGAATGGCCTTGGGCATCACGGCGCCGGCGGCGTTGGCGTGGCCACCGCCCTGAAATCGCTCCGCCACCTTGATCGCCTCGCCGTCCCGGCTGCGGAAGCTGGCGATGACGGTGTTGTTCGCGCGGCGGAACAAGGTGACGAGCACCGGGTAGCGCGTGGCCTTTTCTTCGAGGAGTTGGTGAACGATGAGGTTGTTGTTGCCAATGACGGTTTCGACGTAGCCGACGGTGGGGCCGAGTTCGGTCACGTTGCCCTTGCTCCATTCGAAGCCGAGCGGATTTTCGATGCGGCGCTTGACTTCCATCACCTCCAGCAGCGGATGATCCAGGAGTTTTTCAATCTGGCCGTCCAGCAGCGCGTGCAGATTCCAGAACTGGTAATGTTTCACGAGGTTGGCGTAATCGGAGGCGATCAGGAAGTCGGGATCATCTTCGAGAAAAAGGTCGGCGACGTTGTTCAGATGCACGAGGCGATCCAAGGCTGGCGAACTGAGGCCGTTCTCGCGGCAAAGTTCGTAGCAAAGCAGGCCGGCGGATTTGTTCACGTCGTGGACAAGCACGGCGTGGGTGGCCGTGGTCTCGGTAACGTGATGATCAATGACGGCCCAGTTGGGCTTGTCGAGGCGCGCTTCAAAACTGAGGTCGGTGATCCACCCGGCCTTTTCGCGCGGCTCGCGTTGTTTCCAAAAATTGTAGTGATACGCCTCCAGCCGCACGTCCGTGTCGAAAAGTTTGCGCGCGAGTCGTTGCAGCAACACACCGGCGATCAATCCGTCGAGGTCGCTTTCGTGGGTGATGATTACTTCGGGTCTCGGCAGTTGCGTCATCGTGCCCGCAGCCTAGTGGAAGTGGTTGTCGGTGACCAGCGTGGAATTCGCCGTTGTCGGTAGGGCGCGTCACTCCGTGCGCGCCGTTTCCTGATTTTCCACCCGACGGCGCGCACGGAGCGGAGTGACACGCCCTACCCGAAGCTTAAAAAAGTTCTTTCAACGCACGCGGCGTTTCCCCTACAATCCAGAAACATTATGAAACTATTCGATTTGTCGGGAGAAGTGGCGGTGTGTATTGGTGCGGGCGGCGCGCTGGCAGGAGCGATTGCCGACGGTTTTGGCCAGGCGGGCGCGAAGGTCGCCGTGGTGGACTTGCGGTTGGAGGCGGCGGAAGCCCGCGCGAAAGAAATCAACGCGCGCGGTGGAACGGCGAGGGCGTTTCAGGCCAACGCGATGGAAAAGGAAAGCCTTCAAAAGGCGCATGACGCCATTGTCGCGTCGCTCGGCGCGCCCACCGTTCTCCTCAACGCCGCAGGCGGTAACGATCCCAAGACCACCGTCACGCCGGACAACCCGTTCGAATCCATCCCGCTCGAAAACTGGAAACGCAATTTCGATCTGAACCTGGTCGCCGGCGTTTTCCTTCCATGCCAGGTGTTTGGTCCCGGCATGGTTGCGCGCGGCAAGGGCAGCATCATCAATATTGCCAGCGTCTCCGCGCACATCCCGTTATCGCGCGTCGTGACCTACTCGGCGGCGAAGACGGGAGTGCTGAGTCTCACGAAATTTTTGGGTCGCGAATGGGCGACCAAAGGCGTGCGCGTCAACTCCATCACGCCCGGCTTTTTCCCGGCGGACCAGAACCGCGCCTTGTTGTTCAACCCGGACGGTTCGCCCACCGACCGCACTCGCTCGATTTGGGGTCACACCCCGATGGGCCGGTTTGGCGAAGCCAGCGAACTGATCGGCGCGGCGATATTTCTCGCCAGTTCCAGGGCCAGCGGGTTTGTCACCGGTTCGGATATCTGCGTGGATGGTGGATTTTTGGCGCAGACGATCTAAGTCAAACGGATTCATTGCGAATTACTCATTTAACATTGGGCATTGAAAATTGAGCCATGAGTCCGGATGAACTTTCTGATCGGTTGTGGAGATTTGCGGCACGAGTGGGCAAGGTCGTGGATGCGTTGCCAGACAAGCGATTGGGTCGCCACGTCGCGGGACAACTGGTGCGCTGCGGCACGGCTGCGCCGCCGAACTACGATGAAGGCTGCGCCGCTGAAAGCCGCAGGGACTTCGCCCACAAGTTGAGCATCGCGCTAAAGGAGTTGAAGGAAACGCGCGGATGGTTGAGATTCATTCCCATCGCGGAGTTGTTGCCAGAAAAACGGGTCACCAACCTGCTCGATGAATGTGAACAATTGATTAAAATCGTGGCCAAGTCCGTTGTCACCGCCAAACGCAAAGGCCACCAACCGCCCGAGAATTTGAAATAACCAATTTTCAATGAGTAATTTGCAATGAGCCTCCTGTCCAAATCCGCCTTTCCCGGACGGCTGACTGACGCGCAAGTCACAGAGGTCGTGGCGAAGGCGTTGCCCGCTGCGAACTACCGAGGCAAGCGCGTCTTGCTCATCGTGCCCGACCATACGCGCACGGCGCCGGTGGGTCTGATGTTCAAGACGCTTCATCGGCAAACCGGCGGCGTGACGAAGGCGTTTGACGTGTTGCTTGCGCTCGGCACGCACCAGCCGATGAGCGAGCCGGCGATTTGTCAGCGGTTGGAAATTACCGAAGCCGAACGGCGCGATGTTTACGGTCAGGTCAAATTCCACAATCATCAGTGGAACAATCCGGCGGCGCTCAAACAGGTGGGCACGCTGACCTCGGACGAGATCAGCCGGCTCAGCGACGGCCTGTTTGCGATGGACGTGCCCGTCGAAATCAACAAACTCGTTTTTGAGTACGACCAGGTCATCATCGTCGGACCGGTATTTCCGCATGAAGTCGTCGGTTATTCTGGCGGCAACAAATATCTGTTCCCCGGCGTGGGCGGGCCGCAGATTTTGAATTTCTTCCACTGGCTCGGCGCCGTCGTCACCAACCCGATGATCATTGGCACAAAATGGACGCCCGTGCGCCGCGTGGTGGACCGCGCAGGCGCGATGGTCAAGGTGGACAAACTCTGTTTCGCGATGGTGGTTGATCCGCAGAAAAATCTTGTGGGCCTGTTTGCCGGAACGCCGGAAACTGCGTGGGACGCCGCCAGTGACCTTTCCGCCAAGGTTCACATTCTCCTGAAGGACAAACCATTTCACACGATTCTTTCCTGCGCGCCGCCGATGTATGACGAGCTTTGGACTGCCGGGAAGTGCATGTACAAACTCGAACCCGTGTTGGCCGACGGCGGCGAGTTGATTATCTACGCGCCGCACATGTCGGAAATCTGCGTGTCGCACGGCAAACACATCGAGGAAGTCGGCTACCACTGTCGCGACTATTTCTTGAAGCACTGGGACAAGTTCAAACACGTGCCGTGGGGCGTGCTGGCACACTCGACCCATGTGCGCGGCATCGGCACGATGGAAAACGGCGTGGAGAAATGCCGGGCCAAAGTCACGCTCGCCTCCCAAATCCCGCGCGCGAAGTGCGAAGCCATCAACCTCGGCTACCGCGACCCGAAGAGCATCCGCGTGGAAGATTTCGCAAACCGTGAAAATGAAGGCGTCCTGCTTGTGCCGAAAGCCGGCGAGATGTTATACCGCCTGAAGCATCCGCCCAAGTGGGCAAGCTCCGGTTAGTCCTTAAGGTTTTTCTTCAAACAACCCCAATTCGGACAGGGCAGGGGATACCGGCGACTTGGTGATCCGCAGACGAACCTTATGCGTTGTGATCGTTGCGCCGCGAATTAGGCGGCAGTTGCCGATGCTCGTGCTGGCGGCGAACTCAACCCATCGACCTCCCTTCCACTGATCAATGGCGAATTCCTCGATGCGCTGGCCCAACGGCAGATATTCGCGCAGGCGAACGACATTGAAAGTTATTGGCCTGCCCAGATCGAGAACGATTTCGGGCTTCGTGATGATTACGCCCGCGAAAAATCTTGTTTCAGGCGTTCTCAACAAGCTTGGACAACGTGACATTTAGTGCTTGCGCCAATCGGGCAAGTTTATCGAGCGAAATGTTCTCACGTCCGCGCTCAATTTCAGAAAGATAAGGCCAGCTCAAATCCGCCTTTTCAGCCAGTTTTTCCAAGGTCAGGCCCGCATCGGTTCGGCAGTCGCGGATATTTTTCCCCACGATCTTCCGATGGTTGACGGCATAAGCCATTTAATCATCAAACCTGAATTTAGACGTGTCGAACATTCGACATATCGAATGTTTAGGCTTGATCGTTTTTGGTGGATCGGGATCGATCCACGCGAATGTCTCAATCGTCCGGGCGGAAACGTTCGTCGCCCAAAGCCGCCACCAAGAAGCGGCTGGATCAGAGATCCGATCCAAAAAATCTCCAATACAGAATCCGCCGTAAAATTCCCGACCCGGCTTGGTCCCTGGCGGAGATGGTTCATCCGCACATTTCCAAGTCGCCGCGCAGAAAGCGTATCGGCGACGACCAAACCAACTTCGCCGTGCTCGGCGTGCCGCCGGTGGGCAACGTCGAGGCGCAACCTTTTCTCAAATGGGTGGGCGGAAAAGCGCAACTGCTGGCGCAATTTGACGAGTTTCTGCCCGCGCGAATGAATCGTTATTTCGAGCCGTTCATTGGCGGCGGCGCGGTGTTCTTTTACCTCAAGCACCGTTTCCCGGATATGCGCGCCTTCCTGCGCGACATCAACCCCGAACTCATCAACACCTACCTGGCCGTGCGTGATTTCCCCGAGGAACTCATGCGCCGGCTGGACGCACACCTCGCGCGTTTCCGAAGCGACCGCGAGAATTATTTCTACCTCGTCCGCTCCCAGCAGCATCTGCCCGTCGGGGAAGTGGTGGAACGCGCCGCCCGCATGATTTTTCTGAACAAGACCTGCTTCAATGGACTCTGGCGCGTCAACGCCCGTAGTGAATTCAATGTCCCTATCGGCTCGCAAACCAATCCAAACCTTTACGACCGGGCGAACATTCTAGCTGCAAGTTTTGCCCTACGCGGTGTGCATCTGGCGATACAAGACTTCCGAGACACGATGAATCAAACCCGACGCGGAGACTTTGCTTACATTGACCCGCCCTATGTTCCGCTTTCGGCGACGGCCAGCTTCACTTCCTACACCAAGGAGGATTTTGGCGCGGAGGAACAACGCGAATTGGCAGCGCTTTTTACGGACGCGGCGCGACGTGGCGTGCGGTTGATGCTTTCCAATTCCGACGTGCCTTTTGTCCGCAATCTGTATCGCGGATTTAACATTCATACCGTGCAGGCGCGGCGTGCAATTAATTGTGACGGTTCAAAGCGGGGAGCAATCAACGAAGTTGTTGTTTTAACTGAAGGAGGCTGATCTATGCCAATGGTGATGCCATACGAAGCAGCCTGGGAAAAGCTTGTCGCAGAGCGAGTGGATACGCGGCGCGATTTGGTTGTCGTCAGCAAAGCGGACATCGAAACCGTCACCGGCAACGAGCTTCGTCTGATGGCGAAGATGGATTCTTCAGCAGACGTTCCTGCTGCTTTGCGGCGGCACGGCTACTTCCTTCTTCCGATCAAGAACGGCGAGTATTTGCTGGTGCGTGGCAACGGATTTCACGCGCTCGAAAGCTTGCCTGAGCCGCCGACGGTTTTTCGCCCGCAACTCGATTTTGATTTGATGACGTTGAGCGTGGGCGATAGCGAGATGCAGCATCTCGACTACTGCTACAACATTGGGCTGTTCGAGAAGTTCGCTGGCGCGACTGGATTGCGTCAGACGATTCGAGGCCGAAAGCGGATGCCAGCAATTGAATTTTCAGTCGGAGCGCTCGGCCCGATTCGCGCCCAAGCCGGCGTGCAGGTGGAAGTGGATTCCGGATGCGAAGGACGCGATGACATCGTGCTCATTGAGGGCAAAGGTGGGCAGCCGCCGGACTTCATCGTGCGGCAATTGTTTTACCCGTATCGGAAGTGGCGGCACGAGATTCCACAGAAACGGATTCGCCCTTGGTTCTTTTGCTCGCACGAAGTTGCCGGACGACGGCTCTACCGTTTTTGGGAATACGCCTTTGCCGATGACGTGCAGTATCAATCGCTCACCCTGCGTCGGGGCGAGGCGTTTTTCGTCGAGCCACGCCGCGCCCGGTTGACGGTGGAGGAATTGCTTCGTGCGCAAGCCGCGCGGCGGGCTGACGCGCGGCTCTGGGACGTGCCACAGGCGGATTCACTCTGGCGTGTGGCGGAAATGCCGTTGCTAGTGGAGCAAGGAATAA
This sequence comes from Verrucomicrobiota bacterium, assembly GCA_025457745.1. Lineage (GTDB taxonomy): Bacteria > Verrucomicrobiota > Verrucomicrobiia > Limisphaerales > JADLHS01 > JALOTT01. The sequence goes on along the minus strand of JALOTT010000050.1, from coordinate 8,041 downwards.
ACACGTCGGCCAAGGTCGCTGCGCACTACGGATTTGATCCGCGCCAAAGCAGTTACTATAGGCAGGCGGCGGAGTATTTGGGGCTGGTGTCGCTGGACAAGAGAGCGAATGTCTATCAGCTCACAGACTTGGGTCGCGAGTATGTGAGCCTCAGCGCAGACGAGCGCCGGGAATTGCTGGCTGGTCTGCTAGCGCAGTTCCCGCCGATGCGGGCGACGTTGGAGTTGTCCTCGAGGGTTGGTGAACGTGGGATTGGCCGGAGCGAAATCGCCGCGCTCATCGCGCGTCACTCGGCCATCGGCAAATCCACACCGGGCCGCCGGGCCGCGACGTTGCTGTCGTGGCTGCGGTGGTTGCAAACAGCAACGGGCGCGGTTCAAGAACGACAAGAAAGGTTTTCGATCGGCTGAGTTTTCGAGTTGTGTTGCGTCCCTTCGAGACTGGCAGTTTGCGCCGAGACGAACCGGAAGGGCAGGGGAGCGTTCGGCGGGTCGCCGCTCATAACAGGCGAGTCGCACTGTTCCACCCATTTTCCTTTTCTTCCGGCGCTTTGCCTTTATTTCATCACATTCGGCGTTGGGACTAAGAATCTCAAATTGAGGTGGGCATTTACACGACCGCCTAAAGCGTGATACCTTCCAGTCGTATGAAATCTGACGCGCTGGTAACGGTTGACCCGGAAATCCTGGGCGGCACGCCCGTCTTCAAAGGCACGCGCGTCCCGGTCAAGGCGCTCTTCGAATATCTCGAAAACAATTACACGCTCGAAGAGTTTCTGGAGTGTTTCCCGTCCGTCACGCGGGACCTGGCCTGCCGCGTCCTCGAACAGTCTGGATCGGCGTTGCTCACTGCCGCTGCATGAACATCCTGTTGGATGAATGTGTGCCGTGGCCGATGCACAAGCTTCTCGCCGGACATACCTGCATCACTGCTCGACAATGCGGTTGGGGCGGAATCAAGAACGGAGAATTGCTGCGTCGAGCTGAAGGCAAGTTCGACATTTTCATCACTTCGGATCAAAACATCCGTTACCAGCAGAACCTCGCTGGTCGCCAGATTCCCATCATGGAGCTTTCCACAAACGATCTGCGCCGGATTCAAGCGGCTGCGGTGCTCATTCAGTCTGCAATTGCCGCCATTCGACCGGGCGAGTTTCGACAGTTGGTGATTCCTTGAAGTTTGTTCGGACGGGGCAGGGGAGCGTTCGGCGGGTCGCCAATCGCAACAGGCGAGTCGCACTGTTCCATCCATTTTCCTTTTCTTCCGGCGGTTTGCCTTTATCCTGCCGCGCTCTGGTTCGGTAGCGTCGGTCTGTGACCGGCGAAGAGCATCGGCGGTCAGAGACCGCCGCTACAGTTTGCGAAGATTTGAACGATGGACGCAGCGCACATACGCAATTTCAGCATCATCGCCCATATTGATCATGGGAAGACGACGCTTTCGGACCGGCTGTTGCATCGCACGGGCACCATCGCCACGCGCGATATGGAGGCGCAGTTGCTTGATTCGATGGACCTCGAACGCGAGCGCGGCATCACCATCAAGGCCCATCCGGTCACGATGCTTTACAAGGCCAGGAACGGCGAGACGTACGAGTTGAACCTGATTGATACGCCGGGCCACGTGGATTTCACTTACGAGGTGTCGCGCAGTTTGAGCGCGTGCGAGGGGGCGTTGCTGATCGTGGACGCGGCGCAGGGTGTGGAGGCGCAGACGGTCGCCAACGTGCATCTGGCGATGAAGCAGAATCTCCTGATCATCCCGGTGATCAACAAGATTGATCTGCCGCACGCGGACATCCCGCTGGCGAAGCAGCAGTTGGAGGAGATCCTGGCGATTCCGGCGGAGCTGGCGATCCTTGCGAGTGCGAAGGAGGGGATTGGCATCGAGGAAATTCTGGAGGCCATCGTCGAGCGTGTGCCGCCGCCGAAGCCGACCCTCCTTCGCGCAGACGCTACGGCGGGGCAAGCGGGGCAGGGGGGATTGCAAGCGCTGGCGTTTGATTCGTATTTCCACACTTACAAGGGCGTGGTGACGCACGTGCGGGTGTTCAACGGCGAATTGAGGGCGGGAATGAACATCAAGTTGTTGCACTCGGGAAAAAATTATGAGGTGAAGGAGGTCGGGAGTTTCAATCCGAAGCCTTACGCGCGCGCGCGGTTGGAGGTGGGCGAGACGGGTTACATGACGGCGAACATCAAGACCGCGGCGGAGGTGAAGATGGGCGACACGATTACGGACGCGCGGAATCCGTCAGGTATATTGCCGGGGTTCAAGGAGGTGCATCCGATGGTGTTCAGCGGGATTTACCCGATCAACACGGCGGATTACGAGCATCTCAAGGTGGCCATGGGCAAGTTGCAGCTCAACGATTCGGCGTTTGCGTATCAGGCGGAGACGAGTGTGGCGTTGGGGTTTGGTTTTCGTTGCGGATTTCTCGGGTTGTTGCACATGGAGATCGTGCAGGAGCGGTTGCGGCGGGAATACAACATGGACATCATCGCCACGTATCCGAGCGTGGTGTATCGCGTGACGTTGACGGATGGGACGGTGAAGGAAGTGGACAACCCGGCGTTCCTGCCGGACGTGACGTACATCGAAAGGATCGAAGAGCCGATGGTGCGCGCTTTTATCATTTGTCCGAACGAATATATCGGCGACATGATGGCGCTCGTTTCCGAGAAGCGCGGCACGTTGGATCACACGGAGACACTCGACTCGAAGCGCGTGATGCTGCACAACCTCGTGCCGTTGTGCGAAATCCTGATTGATTTCCATGACCGCATCAAAAGTATCACGCGCGGTTACGGCTCGATGGATTACGAGCACGCTGATTACCAGGAGAGCGAAATGGTGAAGCTGGACATCCTCGTGAACAATGAGCCGATGGACGCGTTTTCCTGCATTGTGCATCGCAGCAAGGCGGAGGGCAGGGGACGGGCGCTGGCCGAAAAGTTGAAGGAAGTCATTCCCCGGCAACAATACCAGGTGAAGATTCAGGCGGCCATCGGCGGGAAGATTGTTGCGTCGGAATCCGTGAGCGCCTTCCGCAAAGACGTGACCGCAAAATGCTACGGCGGCGACGTGTCGCGCAAGCGCAAGCTGCTGGAGAAGCAGAAGGAAGGCAAAAAGCGGATGAAATCTATCGGCAACGTGAACATCCCGCAGGAAGCGTTTATTGAAGTGCTCAAGACGTAACCACGAATGAAAACGAATAGACACGAGTTTAATTCTGCGGGTAGGGCGCGTCACTCCGTGCGCGCCGTGCCACGGATTCAAGCGAACGGCGCGCAAAGAGTGACGCGCCCTGCCGATGGCTTCATCTTCGATTTGTGTCCACTAGTGTTCATTCGAGGTTCAATAGATTATTTATGATTTTACGCTGGTTCATGTCCAAAACGGTGCGGCAGGCGGTCGCCGTACGCAAACACGTTCACCGGCTTCTGTGCGCCCAACGCGATCTGCTTTCGCCCCAAGCCATGCAAGCGGTCAGCGCGTCGTTGAGCGAATTGCAGGGGGCCGTGCGCAGTGGCGCGGCGAAGGACGCGTTGCTGAAGCAGATGGAAAACGTCGAGAACGTCGCAAACAAATGGCTCAAGCCTTATCCGCACTCGACCTGGCGCGAGAACGTCGAGGTGCTGCTGGTTGCGCTCGCGGTAGCGATGGGTATCCGAACATTCTTCCTGCAACCGTTCAAAATTCCCACCGGTTCAATGCAGCCGACACTTTTTGGTGTCACATCGGACAATTTGATGAACGAACCGGACGTGCAAATTCCGACCGGACTGACAAGAGTTCGCGAATGGTTTGAGGGGATTTCTTACGTGGACATCAAGGCGAAGACCGGCGGAACGCTTGATGGCATCGGCAACCCGTTACGATTCCTGATTTTCAACATCAAGCAGACCCTCACGATTGGCGGCGTGACGCAGACCATCTGGTTTCCCCCGGATTATGGCGGCGAGCAGCAGCCGTTGCAGGTTCGTGCTGGCTTGGAGCGAGGACGCAGCTATACCAGAGGCGAGCAGGTCGTGAAACTCAAAGTGCAGGCCGGTGATCATCTTTTTGTGGATCGCATGACTTACAACTTCTGTAAGCCCAAGCGGGGAGAGATTGTCGTTTTTCAGACGGCCGGGATCCCAGACCCGCGAATGCCACAGGATCAGTTTTACATAAAGCGGCTGGTCGCGCTCGGTGGTGAACATGTGCAAATCGGCAACGACCGGCATCTGCTAATCAACGGCAAGCGACTTGATGCCTCCACGCCACATTTCGAGAACGTTTATTCGTTTGACCCGAAGAAGCCGCCGCAGGAAAGCCAATACTCTGGCCATGTCAACGACGCCGTTGGCCGTCAATTTGGCAGATTCGGGCTGGCACCGTTGTTTTCAGACGAAACCGCCGTTCACACGCTTGAACCGGGCAATTTCATGGTCATGGGTGACAACACGCTCAACAGTTTCGACTCGCGCGGCTGGGGAGAATTCCCAGCCGGCAATGTTATCGGCAAGTCATTCTTCGTTTACTGGCCCATCACAGAGCGATTCGGTTGGGGACACCGTTGAATCGTTGGCACAGCGCAAAGGACTACGGAAATCATACTCAGCAATTGCTTGTTTCCAGTCTCTGAACAGTTTAGTCTAAACAATGTATGTTATATTTACTTGTGATGGGCTGTTTTTTTGTTCGGCATATCCGCTGCGGCTTTGCAGATAACTTGTCTGAAATATGGATTAAGAATGGTAATCAACCCGAAAGACAACCACTTACGCAAGCCGCTGATTTGAAGTGGCTTGCTTTGCCAGGTACCAGCCGGAACGAGCCGGTTTGAAGAAAAGAAGTTGTCTCGATTCTCGAAAGTCGGGAGAAGTTGTCCAAAACAGGGTGTCAAGTGAGAATCGCCTTTGTTTGCAAGGGTTTCATGCACGTTTCGGGCTTGGTTGGCACCCTGACTTGGACAAGTTATCCGTTAATCTGAGGGTGCCAACTGACTGGCGAAAATGAAGGGTCCGCCGGAAGTTGGCATGGGCGTTTTTGAGGGTCATTCGCTTGGCGTGAAATCCACGCCTGCGGCGGTGTTGCATGGATCTTGCCGGACGGCTGCCGCCGTTCCGCTGACGGGCAGGGGTGGCGTTAATGTCCCCTGCCCTTCAACGCCCAGTCTCCCGCTGAAAATGAGCCGGATCGCGCTGGCCAGGGTGTTGCACGCGCCTTGCAGCCCGCCGGCCAGCGGCAGACTTTATGTCCCCTGCCCTTTTTTCCGCCGTTTTTTCTCCGGTGTTATACGTTCGGCCATCCGCTCACGCTCCCGCAAGGCGCCAACCTCCTCCATCCGGGAAACGATAGCATCGGCAGTCTCGCCTTTGCAGGATTCGATAAGGGAAGCCGCAACCAGTTGCAGCTTACGTATGGCTTCATTGAAAACTTCATTTCCTGGCATCTGTAACGCTAGGTCCAAAAGCCGTAGAGTCGAGTCCTGAATGACCGCGCGGGGCCGCCCGGCTTTGGGGCCGCGTTCAATCATGGATTCAACGGACGCAAGTTCGCCGCTCAATGCCTGGCCCACTTCCTCGATTTTTGCTTGTCTTAACTGCTCGGTTATCAGTGGCTTGATCTCCGCCGCATAGACCTCGGAAAAAAAACCGTCTTTTGGGGCGTTTCGCCCGACTTCCAATGGCAAAACTCCTTTGCGCTTTTCCGGTTTAATCCCCTGTCCTAGCCAAGCCGGATTAACTCCGTCGGCAAAAATCAGTTTCTCGGCTATACCCCACTTGAGAGGCACGCGCATTAGTTCAACATTATTCACCTCATCCCGGCTGAATCCGTGCTTCCTGCCCCATTCTGCTTGAGTTAACCCTGTCCCCTTTCGCGCCCTCACAAACCGGACGCAGACCAGCCGCTCCGCCTCAGGCAGCGGCTTCCATTGAGAGGTTGAGCCAGTTCGAGCCACGAAACTAGGCTAACAACCTAACGTTGCGAGGGAAACACCAAACCCGGCTTTATTGCAAGAATTTATGCTTTGAATAAGGACGCCTTATATTTTCAAAAGACTCTTGAAATCTAACGCACGTGCGTTATGATGGTTCGTACCGTAACGAAATGACTGCGACCGAGAAAAGAAAAAAAGCCGACGCCAGGCTGCGCGGTGTAACTCGCGCGGCTCGAATTTTTGGCGTCAGCCGGGTTCACCTGTCGCTAATCCTTCACGGTCACCGTCCGGATCCGTCCGCGCTTGTCGCTCGATTCCACAACCTGTCCGTGGAGAAACCGAAACTATGACGAAGAAACTTATCGAACTGATAACGAAGAAGCGGGAAACACTCGCTGAATTGCAAAAGCACGACGCCCCCGCGATTGAGGCGGTGCGGAAAAGCATCATTGCCGCCGAGGGGCATCTTCAAGAAATCAAACACCTTGAGGCGCAAATTGCGAGCGCACCTGCCGCGTTGAAACTGCTGGATGACGAGTTGCATCACTATGCCGAGCGCCGGCAAAAAATTTCTCATAGACTTGCCCTCGCGCTGGGCAGCGGTACCTCCATTCGGCTGAAATCCGACGAATTGACCGCGTGGTTTTTGGACCCGGATTTGGTTGCTGAAATCCGCACAAGCGTTCAACGGTATCTCATTGACGAACCACAAGCGCGCCTGCGCGAAATCGAAGCGGCGCTCAATCCCCAACCCTAAAACAACCCCAAACGCCACTGCTTAAAAAAATGAACACTTTAATTTCCCGCGAATCCACCCTCGACGTGCTCCGCGCCTACGGCGCCGAACGGGACAGCCGCAAACGCGGGGCGCTCTACGCCTCGGAGATCAGCCCTCGCATCGCCCGTGGCGAGCCGCTGTTTCTCGGGCTCCCGCTCAGAGGCGTGACCAACTCGCTCGGCACGGTCGTTTCGGGCATCGTCACCCAGCGCACGCTGGAACTGATGTTCACCCGCTGGCCGATCCTGCGGGCCATCACGACCGACTTCAGCGATGAGCCAGCCAAGGTCAACGAGGTCATCACCACCCGCACCATCGGCCTGCCAACGGTGCAAAACCTGGGCGGCACGATCAGCAACGCGGCCGTCGGCGATGTGACCGTCACCCTGAGCCTCCTTAAAGAAGCGGCGTTCCAGTTCGCCGCCACCGAATGGGCGGGCACGACCCGCAACCTGGTCAACGAGCACGCGGAGTCAATGAGCGTTAGCTTGGGCCGTTACCTCACCGACACGCTCGGCGCTTTGTGGGACGACACCTACACGGCGGAAACCGTCAAGGCCACCGCCGCCGTTGATTACTCAACAATTTGCTCCATCGTGAGCGCGATGAACGGCTCGGGCGTCCCGGATGGGGGCCGGTTCGGCGTCGTTTCTTCTGCCGTCGCCGCCGCCCTCCGCGAAGACGAGGTCGTCATGGATCACTTCGACCGGAACACGGCCAGCGGTTACGCCCATTGGGTGAACCTCGAAGGCTTCACGGACATCTGGGAATACCCCGCGTTCCCTGGCACGGACTCCACCACGGGCTTTTTCGCCTCGAAGAGCGCCTGCGTGGCCGCCACCCGCCTCCTGGCGGACCCCAGCACGTTGCTCGGCTTTGGTTATCCCGGAACCCTGCAAGCCGTGACTGACCCGCTTTCCGGACTCTCTGTTCTGGCGAACAACTACGTGGACGCGAACACGCTCGCCATCACCACCCGGCTGATCCTGCTCGGCGGCGTGGGCGTGGGGCAAGTCGCCTGCGGACACCGGCTCGTCACCAGCTAAAAACCGCTTCGGTCGGAGCGCGGCAGGACAATGACAAATTTTGAAAATGTTTTTGAGGGCCGGCCCACAAGGGCAATCGCGTTTCTTGGCGTGGTTGCTTCACGGCTCTCAGGCGGCTGGGCCATGACACGGCAGCCAGCCGCCTCAATTTCGACCACGCCGGGGGAAACGGTAAACAATGTGCGGGCATGCGGCGCCCGCCGCCGCCCTCCCGATGAAATCATCCGAACCTGAACCACCCGCCATGCTGCTGCCGTGTCAAAACCAAACCGCCGACCAAACGGCCCG
>JALOTT010000374.1 GCA_025457745.1 Verrucomicrobiota bacterium | reverse complement strand
TCATCCCAGTTTACCCCGGCACGGCTCATTTTCAGCAAGGTGTTTCCCAAGGGCGGTTTCCAAGCGATGCCCAACTCTTTGCCGGTCGCTGGATTCAAAACACTATTTCGCACTGAAACACATGACCTCAAAATCAACCTTTGAGCGCCCCGAAGTGCTGGCCGAACTGAACCGCGAGCGCGCCGCCATGATGCGCCCGGCAAGAATCGAATACAGCAAGCTTAAGCCGCCCATCACCTTCAGCGTTACGCGCGACGAAAACACCGACCAAGAGACCCAAGATTTCGCGCGTTTCAGCCGGGAGCAACTGGCGCAACACCGCGAAGAACAACAAGCCGATGCGCGCAAGCTGGGGCAGGTTCGCCGCTTGGCCGGCGCGCGGGGCGCGGCCATTCCCGCGCAACCGCGTAACGTGGACCGCGTAAAGCAAGGGCTGGACTTAGAAATAGCAGAAGCGTGGCCAGAAATTGAGGCCTACGAGAAGCAAAAAGCTTTGGAGAATCAGCCATGAATCTAGGCACTACCGCCACGATCATCGTTCCCGTCAAAGGCTTGTTCGCGGAAGTTTCGCCTGGCTTGGACGCGCGCAATGCGTTCACCGATTTCATGGAAGCAACCGGCCTTTGCCGTTGGAATTTTAGCGAAGGTGGCATGTTTGAATGGATGGTTGGCTTCACCAACATTTCAGACGTTGCGGCCTTTGAGCGCAATGTCGTCAGCCACCTGAGCAAGCTGGATTTGAAGTCCGCTTACCACATAACGGTTTGCGACCGCGAATCACCAACCCGGAGGACCACATGACCACGATCCGTCCTGAATTTCTCGCCGCGAAGATTCAAGCCGCGCGCTTCGGCGAGCCGGAAGCCGGCGCATTTACGCAGCAACTCGCCGGCACGCCCCGGCTGGCGGAAGCCCTTTGGTTTCTGGAATGGGCGTTTCGTCAACCCGGAGGCGGACCTCGATTCGTGGACAAGCTGATTGAGCTTTCTCCCGACCAGTTCCAGACGCGCGCCATGCGCGACGCCGGCCCGCCGCAAGCCGCCGGGCGATACTCCCTCGCACAATGCCTCGCCGTTTGGAAAGCCGACGAAAAGCGAATTGACCGCTTTGAAAGTGTCTATGACGAAGGCGAGCCGGGGGATTCGGATTCACTGAGCTATCGCGACTTCCTCGGTTTCTTTGTCGGGGCCGAAACCCGCATTGAACAAGCGAAGTTGCAAGACCGCCGTGGCGCCGAACTCCGCAGCGCGCTGGCCCGGTTCAATTTCGAGTTTCTTAAAAAGAACGTCACCGACGCCGCCCGCAACTATCTGCCGCGCCTGCTGGCGGATTGGTGCGAGGAAAAGAGCATGTCTTGCGCCGACCCTTGGTATTGCCCCGACCTCTTGCAAACCATTTTCAACTTCATGGACCGCCACGCGGCTGACGCGGGCTGTGAACTGGCGGAAACGGAAGTTACGAAAATCGTTTTCCGCGAACTGGAATTTGCCCGGTCGCAATGCGTGGGCCCGGCCTGGCGCGGTTGGTGACGGTGCCCGATTCAAACCGGGAACGGGATTTCTTCGCCGCCCATGCGGACGCCTTTGGCATTGAATACGGCCCCGGCGCAACGACGGCGGAGTTGAAGCGGCAAGTCGAGTTTGTCCACCGGCACAGCGGCCTTTTCCTGATTTACGATGAAGCCCACTACCTTGTCCCCGTCAGCTACCACAAAGCCACGCCGCCGCGCCGCTTGAACTGGGTTCGCTGCCAGGTGATTGATCGTGGCTTGGGTTGCGCCTTCTTTGCCACGCCGCAGAGCTACCGCGAAACGCTGGATGCCTACGTGAAGAAAACCGGCTATTGCATGGAACAATGGCTGGGCCGTATGGCGCCGCCGGTGGTCCTGCCCGAAAGTCTGGACAGCGCCGACGTGCTCGCCGTGGCCCGCAATCACTTTCCCGACGTGCCCGAACCTTACTTGAAACTGATTTCCGCCCGCGCGATGCAATCGGAAGGCTACTTGAAAAACGTCGAAATTTGCGTCAAGCGCGCTCGCTTCCTGGCTGGCGAACACGGACGCCGCGCGCCGGCTTTGGCCGACGTGCAAGACGCGATTGGCTACACCATGCCGCAAGCTGTGCCGCCTGTGTCCACTGCCGCCAGCGCGTCGCGCCGTGGTTCCGCCAGGGCAATGCAGCCGGCCCGCAGCGTGTCTGCCAAGTCGCCGCAAACCGTGCCGGAAGCTGAATTTCCCCGCCGTGGAACGCTGCCAAAAGTTGGTTCACTGGAGCCAGTCTTAGCGGGATAGACGGGGCAAAAAATCTTGAATTTCGACAGCCGCCCACGAAGCGGCCCTTACCATTTGCACCCGTTTTTTGGAATTTGCTTGGCACCTTTCAAGACAACTTATCCGTTAACCCGCACCGCATGGACGTGCCGCACTTCCGCTACAATCGGGTCTTCATTCATACGTCGAAATTCCCATGTAACCGTTTCCATGCGTAACACGGGCATTGTGCAACTCTCGCCGGGTTTGGCAGGCAGCGGTTAAGTGAAAGCGCGGAACTCCGATACAAGACGATCCAGTCCTTCCAGATCAGTCTCCCCCGGTTTGGTCAGCGCGACCGCGACGAGCATGGTGCCGTCCTCCCGGCAGGCGCAATGCAGCGCCGCGCGGCTGTAATGCCAAATCAGGCGGATAGACGGGAAAATCCCGCGAGTCGAGATCGCAGGTGATCGTTTGATCAATGAAGCGAAGGCCGCGCACCAACACGCCGCGAGCGGACGGCGCTTCCCGGAGCCATTGCGACAATAACTCCTTGGTTTCATTGCTGATGGCGAGTCGCGTGCCGCCACGGGAGGCGGAACTGTCGGATGACCCGGCGCCGCGTTCCCGCCGGGTTCGAATCATGACCCCGCGGTCGGGCGCGATGAGCACGACGATGCGAGAATCCTCGCGCAGCATTTCCAGCCGGTCGAATTCTCCCAGCACGACGCCCTGCGCCAGGCGTTGGGATTTTTGGGAGACGAATTCGAGGAATTTGATCCACTGGTCCAGTTCCGCGCACCGCCATTCGTGGAGCACCTCGCCTTGCGCCGAGCAAATCAGCATTTCTTCGATGTTCGGGCGGTTCGTCTCGGTCGCCGTTTCATCCAAGGCTTGCGCAGGAGGCGTGGCCGTCGCCGGGCGTGTTTTTAGACCAACCGGAGGCGTCGGAGTTTCTTCAGGCACGCGTATGTTGACCCGGTCGCGTGCCTGGGTGGCTTGCAGCAGCAATTCCTCCCACGAGCCGCTCAATGTTTGTTCGGGCGGCCCGGCAAACGGGGCCAATTTGAAATCACCACCGCGCAGCGACAGCAACAAGTTCAGCGCCGCCTGTCCTTTTTTATCGCCAGCATCCGCATGAACGAGAGCGCCACCATGAACAAAAATCCGGCCGGATATGCCTTCGGAATTGATTTCCAACACCGATGAGTGCCCTTCCACGCACTCCATTTGAATGAGTTCAGGCAGTTCCACGCGCCGCATCACGCCGCGAAAACCCTGCGGCCTGCCCCACTTCAGCAATTCGTTGAGCGTCGCGTAAAGACTTTGCAGCTCATCGCGCGACTTCGGTTTTTCAAGAAACAATTCCGCGCCGTTGCTCAGGCACGCGGCGCGATAATTCTCGTTGGCAAACCCGGTGAGCACCACTTTCGTCAGGTTCGGATAGCCGCGATTGAGCAGCGAGAGCATCTGCACGCCATCCATTACCGGCATCTGCACGTCAATCACCGCCAGGTCCACGGTCTGCTCCTGTAGCACGGCGAACGCCTGGCTGGCGCTCTGCGCCGTGAGAATCTCCCACCGCCCCTCGCTGAACGCGGCCATCAACTCCTTCATTGTCTCCAGAAAGCGCCTGTCGTCGTCCACGAAAAGGACGCGGCGCGAGGTCTGGTTTGGGGCAGGCATAAAGCGTTCAGCCGTTCAGAATAGGTCGTTCAAGACAGCACATTCGACACGCGCCATTCAGCGGCAGCCAGCGCAAAAAGTGAAGCCAATTCAACCTCGCTCCTGCGCGCAAGCGCGGGGCAATTTCGCGAGCGCATTGAAAGTCTGTTGCGCCGCGGCTTTGACCCAACCATCCGCATCTTCAGCCGCCGCCTTCACCGCGTCCACGCACGCCGTCAATTCCAGCCGCGCGATGGATTCCACCGCAGCCAGCCGGACCTCGGCGTCGCGGTCGCGCAGCAAATCCTGCAGGATGGTCACGATAGTGTGCCGCTTGCGTTCGACTTCGCTGCGCGCGAGCGCCAGCGTGCCTTCGGACGAGCTGCGACCGCTGAGGCGTTTGAGCAAATTCGACGCTGCGAACTGGACCGCGGAATCTTTGTTCCTCGCCGCAGTCTGGAGAGTTGGCAGGAGACGTTGCACGCGCTCGGAACGATCCCAGTATGGGTCGAGGCGCGGCAGCGCGCGGGCGGCGGCCTGGCGCACGCCGCTGTGCCCATCCACCATCGTCAGGACCAGTTTCTCGATGATGCTCTCGTCCCCGACCTGCGCAACGGCGTCCACCGCGTATTGTCGGACTTCCTGGTCCTTGTCATCCAGACGTTCGGCCACGGGTTTGAACGCGCGCGCGTCCCCCAGCCGGCCCAGCGACTCCAATGCCGCGGCACGCACTTCCCACTCCTTGTCCTTAAGCAACAGGATGAGCGGTTCGACCGCCCGCGCATCGCTTAACTTGCCCAAGGCCACCGCCACCGCCACCCGGACGTTGCGGTCGTTGTCCTTCAACGCGTGAATCAAACCAGGCACAACTTGTGGGCCGCCCACGCGCGCCAAAGCATAGGCCACCGCCGTCCGCACCAGCGCGTCCGGGTCCCGGAGCGCGTCCTGCAAAGGTTTGATGACGGTTGGCTCGTTGATTTCTCCGAGGACATTCACCGCGGCGACACGCTTTTCGTACGAGCCGGTTTTGAGCACGGCGGCCACCGCGTTTACGGCGGCAGCGCCGAATACCAGAGTGCGCTCGATTTCCCCCATGGCGACTAAAGATTGAATTTCCTCCGCCTCGGTTCTCGGCCGCCATTGCAATACCTTGAGCGCGTGCGCCGCGCGCCATTGGATGGTGGGAGTGCCATGGAGCAGCGCGGAAACCAGCGGGCCCACCGCTGCCATTTCGCCTTGGCGTTCGAGCGCTTGGATTGCAGCTTCCTGCACCGGCTCGACCGGATCGCGCACCGCACCGATCAACGCGTGAAGGGCGCCGTCGTCCTTCAGGTCGCCCAGCGCACTCGCCGCTTCGCGACGCACCTCGCTATCACTGTCGTTCAGCGCCCCCGCCAGCAATTCGATCAAGGCCGGGTCGGCGAGCGAGCGTAGTATCTGCACCGCCCGCAAGCGGGTTCGGGGCGATTTGGCCCTCAATTGCCGCTGTCGAAACCAAAGCGTTGGTCGGATCATCAAATGCCTCGCACGGTCACGATTGTCATCAGCCATTGTCCACACCGCTGCGGCCTTGTCCAGACGCATTGTCGCCCAGGCGCAACGCAATCGTCGAACCGTGAATTCAGGACTGAAAAATTGACAACTCCCCTGCCCTGCGACAATCTCCGCGCATGGCAAAACCAGCTTTGGGTCGCGGTCTGGGTGCTCTGTTGGGCGGCGGTGCGGTTCTCGCGCCCGCTCCGGTTCTGCCTGCCCTAATGCCGGCGGCGACAACGCCCACGCCCGAACCCGCGCCGGTTGTGGACCCGCGTGACCGCGTGCAACGCGTGGCGCTCGGTCGGATTCGCCCGTGTCCGCTTCAACCGCGCAAGGATTTTCCCGCCGAGTCGCTCCGCGAACTGGCTGATTCCATCCGGGAACAAGGCATCGTACAACCGCTGATTGTTCGCGAACTGGCCGGGCATCTGGAATTGATCGCAGGCGAACGGCGTTGGCGGGCGGCGCAACTGCTCGGTCTTGCCGAAGTGCCGGTCATTGTCCGCCAGGCCGACGACCGCGCGGTGTTGGAGATGGCGCTCATCGAAAATCTCCAGCGCGAGAATCTCAACGCGATTGAAGAGGCGCAGGGCTACTCACAGCTCGTCAGCCAGTTTCAACTCACGCAGGAAGAAGTCGCCACAAAGGTTGGCAAGAGCCGCGCCGTGGTCGCCAACGCGCTGCGGCTGCTCAAGCTGCCGTTGGTCGTTCAGAATTACATTCGCGAAGATCGGCTTTCCGTCGGCCATGCCAAAGTGATCCTGGGTCTGACGGCGGAGAAAGAACAGCAACTCGCCGCGGAGCGCGTCATCAAGGAAGGACTGAATGTCCGCCAGACCGAAGGACTGATCGCGCGGCTACATTCGCGCGGCGCCGGCCGCGCGGGCGGCAAACCCGGCCTCATTGTTCCCTTGCCGGCGGACGCGCACGTGGCCGACCTGGAAAACCGGCTACGCGAACGGTTGGGCACGAAAGTTCAGTTGCGTTACCACAAGGGCAAAGGCACCGTCGAAATCTCTTTTTACAGCGATCAAGAACTTGAACGGATTCTCCAAGTCATTGGCGTCGGGGTCGAGTGATGCGAACGAACAATAAGCCACGGATAAAATACGCATGGAGCACGGATTGTGTCTGGTAGGGCGCGTCACTCCGTGCGCGCCGAGGTGGGTTACGCCTGTGCGGCGCGCACGGAGTGACGCGCCCTACCCGCATGAAGCTTTGAGCTTAATCACATGAACACTCCTGAATTGCGCGAACATTGCGCCACCCTATTACAAGCGGCCGCTGACGGTGTCCGCCGGATGAAGGCCTTTATCGGATTGGACGGTTTTGTGGATGAAATTGTGCATGTGGTGGACAAACGCGAAAACGCGGAGAAGTTCACCCGCATGCCGATGATGGCTCAGTGGGGGGAACGCATCCGCGCCGCCGCCGGTAAGAGCACCAACATCGAACTGGTCAGCCAACTCACCAAACTCGGCGGCAACGGCCCGATCATGGCCAACGCCATGGCGAGCTTTGGGTT
>JALOTT010000373.1 GCA_025457745.1 Verrucomicrobiota bacterium | reverse complement strand
AGCCGGCAAATGATCTTCAGCACCCTCCCACACCCGCCTCGCCGCAAACGACTCGGCAAGAAAACTTTGGGCCTAATCTAACCGCCATTCGCGTGAACGTCGCGCTCCACGGCAGTTCTTCGTTCCCCCAACCGGAGAGTCAGCTCCACATGTCACCAACGATCGGGGCTTCGGAATTTTCAGAGGTTTGAGAAGTTTGAGATTGGGAGTTGAGAGTTGAGGAACGAAAGGTTACATGTTTCGCATGATGCCGTTTCAAATCATCTTCAACCCGACCAGCGCCGCCGAACTGGCGCGCATGCCCCGGGAATTGCAGTTGCAAATCCTTGGCGAGTTTCGCGGCTTGCCGCAACAGGTGCTGGCCACCGAGCTGGATGAGTTCGGCAAACTGGAGCGCGGCGGACGCACGCTGCACCGGTTTCGCGTGGGCGATTACCGGGTGTATTTCGAGCGACACGAACTGGGGGTGGTGGTCCACCGGATTCTCAGCCGGCACACGCTCAAGGATTTTTTCTATCGCTCCGGTCTGAAGCTGGAAGAGGATAAAGCCTTGCAGCAGAACCCGAAGTTTTGGGAGTTGATCGAAACCGCCAAGACGGCGGCGAAGTCGTAGGCCGGCTTCCGGCTACTGCGCGTCTTCACCCAGCTCCACGTTCCAGTAAGCCAGGTCAACGAAGTGCTTCCAACTGTCGTGCTGGTGAAGGCTGAAGTTGATTTGCACGAACGGACGCCACTTGGGCCGCTTCGGCTTGCGGATCAAGTGCAGCCCGGCCTCCTGCGGCGTGCGATTGGCCTTGCGCGTGTTGCACCCGATGCAGGAGCAAACGATGTTTTCCCATGAGGTCGGGCCGCCGCGGTCGCGTGGCGTCACGTGATCGAGGTTGAGGTCTTTGCGGTCACAGGCGTGGCCACAGTATTGGCAGGTGTTTTTGTCGCGCTCGAAAATGTTGTGCCGGGTGAACTTGACTTCCTTTTTCGGCAACCGGTCATAAACCAGCAACAGGATGACCCGCGGCACGCGGATGCGGAAAGAAATGGTGTGAATGGACTCGGGATGGGGGTGCTGCTGGGACAGGTCGTGCCATTCCCGGAAGCTGAACGTCTGGAACGAACCGTCGGGGGCGTCCATCACCGCCTGAGCGTGGCCTTGGAACAAAAGGGTCAAAGCGCGGCGGACGGTGCAGACGTTCACCGCCTGCCACAGCCGGTTGAGCACCAGCACATGTTGGTTCAAATACGTCGTCATAACCAATTACTGGGTGCGAAAATAACACGCAGCCCTTCCCGGTGTCAATTCGCGCCCGCTCCGCCCAAAGTACTGCTCTGATACCAATTCCGTGTGAAAATCGGCAATCGCCCAAGGACGCGCGGCAGCGTGTCCCTACCCGGTTTGATCTCAATGGCATTGGGTTCGTCGTTCATACTTCATTCTTCCTTCGGCCTTCGCCTTTCCTTACTCTGCCAGCATGAAAGTGATTCGCTTTACCGACGCTGATTTTGCCGCGCAACTGGCCAAAGTCACCGCGCCATCCAGCTTGTTCGACCCCGTCATCGAGCAACGCACCCGCGCCATCCTTGACGAAGTCCACGCGCGTGGCGATGCCGCCGTGCTGGAACTGACGGAACGCTTCGACGGCGCGAAGTTGCAAGCGAACCAACTCTCAGTCACGCAGGCGGAACTCATGACTGCTTCACTCAAGGCCGACGAATTATTCCGCGCCGCCGTGGCCGAGGCGGAGGCGAACGTCGCCAACTTCGCGAAGAAATCGCGGCGCAAAGGCTGGTGGATAAAGAATTCCCATGGCGCAAGCGTTGGCGAGAAGTTCGACCCATTCCAGCGCGTGGGCGTTTACATTCCCGGCGGAACCGCGCCGCTCGTTTCAACCGCGCTCATGACCATCACGCTGGCGAAGGTGGCGGGCTGCAAGGAAATCGTCGTCTGCACACCATGTGGCGAGGATGGCGGAATCAATCCCGCGCTCCTGTTCGCGGCGCGGGCGGCGGGCGCGACGGAGATTTACCGCGTCGGCGGTGCACAAGCGATCGCGGCGATGGCTTACGGCACGAACACCATTCGCCGCGTACAGAAGATTTTCGGCCCGGGCAACGCCTACGTCGTCACCGCCAAGCGATTGCTGGTTGGTTACGTGGCGATTGATCTGCTGCCCGGCCCGAGCGAAGTCCTCGTGCTCGCGGACGACACAGCCAACCCGAAGTTCGCCGCCGCCGATTTGCTGGCCCAAGCCGAGCACGGCTCAGGGCACGAACGCGTCTGGCTTGTGACGACCTCGGCGAAGATTCTCAAAGCCGTTGAGAAGGAAATTGCCAGGCAATTGCCCAAGCTCGCGCGGCGCGAATTCATCCGCCGTGTGCTCGACAACAACAGTTGGCTGATTCAGGTGAAATCGCTCGACGATGCGGTGGCGCTGACGAACCAGCTCGCGCCGGAACACTGCGAAGTGATGACGCGCAATCCGCGTAAAGTTTCCGAAGGCATCCTGACGGCGGGCGCGATTTTCCTCGGCCCGTGGTCGCCGACGGTGCTGGGCGATTATGTGGCCGGCCCGAGCCACACGCTGCCGACCGGCGGCGCGGGCGCTTCGTTTGCCGGGCTGACCGTGGATCAATTCCAACGCCGCACGAGCGTGGTGGAATACAATCGTGCCTCGCTCAAAAAAGCGCTATCCGCTGTGAAGAAATTTGCGGAACTGGAGGGCTTGGGCGCGCATGGAAAGTCAGCGGAAATACGAGCAGCGAAAGGCTAGGGCTTTTATTATGAAAAAGTTGAAGCCAATCGCTATCATCTTATCGGTGATAATTGGCATGGTCGCCATAGGAGCGGTTGGGCTAATTGTCAGCAGTGAATATTTAAATCATAGATCAAAACGCAAGCTCACGCAGCTGGTTTCAGAGCTCAAACCAGGCACATCATTCGGAGTTGTTAAACTGCGTTTGGGCGAGCCATCTCAAACATTCACAAATTCTGAAGAGCTTGAGATGTGGGGCACAACAAAAGACAAAGCGATAACAACAGACTGTTTGTTGTTTAAGTTCATGCACCGTGGAATTCCATATCGTTGGGTTTTAATTTACACTGATCGCAACACCAATGCGGTCGTTTATGCTGATTGGCAAGATATGTAAGTCATTAAGCCCGGTGAGCAGCCGAAGATTTTCCCTGCTTGAGCGATTGGTTGGATAGGTTAGAATGAAGCGTATGAAAGACTGGATTGTCGCTGACCCGGAGCACTTGGGTGGAAGCCCGCGTGTGCGGGGCACGCGCATTTCCGTGGCGCTCATTCTGGAGTCGCTCGCCGTCGGGATGTCGGTGGCCGAAATCGTGGACGCCTACCCCAGCCTGACCGAGGAATCGGTGCATGGCGTCCTGACTGAACTCGCCCATCAGCAAGAACCGCAACACGCGTGAAAATCCTGCTGGACGAGAACCTGCCCCGGAAGCTCGTCGCGGCTTTACGCGCGGAAGGTCACGAGGTTGAATCGGTTCACACGCTGCGGAAGCAAGGAATGGACAATGGCGGCCTCTTGCGTTTTGCCCTCGCCAATTTCGACCTTTGCTTCACCCGCGATTTTGGTTTTGCCCACAACCTGCGCCAAGGCTCGACACCCGCAGGGTTCAAGTTGCTGCGAGTGACAATGACACAGAAACCGCAGAATGAGTTTGTCGCCGATTTCATCTCCGCCTTTCGCGCGTGTGATTGGACGCAGTTTCAACACGGCGATGATTGGCCGTAATTGAATTTTCATTATGGCTTCGAAGATTTCACGAATCATCCGACCGCTCGTTCACAAGTTGCACGCCTACGTGCCCGGCGAGCAGCCGAAGATCAAAGGGTTGATCAAGCTCAACACGAACGAGAATCCGTATCCGCCGTCGCCGCGCGTGTTGCGAGCGGTGCGCGCGGCGGTGGACGGGCGGTTGCGGCTGTATCCGAACCCAACGGCGGAGCGGTTGCGCGAAAAGCTCGCGCGGCTGCATCGTTGCCAGCCGGAGAACCTCATCGTGGGGAACGGCTCGGATGAATTGCTGGCGCTAGCGACGCGGGCGTTTGTGGAAACACCTTCCTGTTTCCGGGAATGGGATAAAACAATGACGGTGCGCTTGGATATTTGTCGTTCAACAATCCAATATTTTACGCCGAGCTATTCGCTTTATCCGGTATTGGCGGACATTCATGGGGCGGCCAAGAATGCTGTGCCGCTCAAATCAGATTTCAGTTTGCCGAGCGTGACGGAGTTGAAGCGTGGCAGGCGGTGGGATTTCAGCGCTAGA
>JALOTT010000372.1 GCA_025457745.1 Verrucomicrobiota bacterium | reverse complement strand
GTAATTCCATTTTCATAAAATTCAACCACCAATGGACACGAATGAACACGAATCTTGGTAGGGCGCGTCACTCCGTGCACGCCGTTTGCCATCAGCGTTACGGCGTCGCGCACGGAGTGACGCGCCCTACCTTTTCGACATCCGTGTAAATTCGTGTTCATTCGTGGTTCATACCATTTCCCAATCCATCCATGTGACCAGATCGCCCAACGACGGGCGGCCATCATGCCGCCAAGTCAGGGGCGGGCTTTGCATCTGGCCGAGCGGACAGACCCGCGTCACGCCCCAACGCGCCAGTTGCGTTGCCAGCGTTTGTGCCTCGCGCGGTGACGCCGCCAGGCCAACCGTCGAAACTTGGCCGCGCACGGCGTCGGCGCTTTGCAGCGCCTCGGTCAAATCGCTCACGGGCTTCACGTAAATGAACCGGTTGAGGCACGACGTTTGAAAGCGCGCGTCCGCTTCGTAAACCACAGTCCACGCGGTTGAATTCATGCTGCGCCATTGCCGCGTCTCCGGCGAATGGGCCGCGCGCACTTCATAGACTGCGCGACGGGACGCAATGGTCGCGGCGGTCTCCGCCGGCAACTCGCCGCGCGGCTCGCTGGCTTCGCGCCGTTCCAATTCGTCGGCGAGCAACCCGGCGAAATTCTCCGGCGAAATGTCGCCGCCGGGTTGGACGTAGATCACGTGCGGCGAGAGACAGCCCAGTTGATTCCACGCGACCACATCCGCCGCCGCGCCCGCGATGATTTGCCGCGCGCTCAAGCCGAACAAAACCTTGCCCGCCACATAGCCGAAGCTTACGCGGTGGCCGTAGGCAAGAAAACGCGTTCGCGTCGGCAGCTTCGCACGAATGGCGGCGAGCGTTTCGTCGCTGCCGGTGGCGGTGACACAATCGGCATGATCGAAGAGCGCGGTTTCCAATGGGGCGTTTCCGCCGCACCACCCGGCGACTTCGAGACACGCGCCGAGTTTGGCGTCAGCCTCGTAAATCGAATGAGCGAAGAGTCGCGGCAGAAACGACGCGCCGCTCGCGCACTTCACGAATTGGGCCGAGCGCGCCAACAGTCCCAGAATCATGCTCGTGAGCGCGGGATTTGGAAGGTTGCCCGCCGCGATATGCACGAGAAATTCCGGCCCGGTGGCAATGGCGGCACGCGTGGAACGTCTATGATCAGCCTCGGAAATGAATTCGTCCAACCTGGCCGTGTCGCCGAGGTCCTGCGCCAGCAGTGCGCGGAGGTGGTCGCGGGTGAGTTGACTGAAGAACAAATCAAGGCCATGGGCGAGGGTCGCCCGGCCAAAGCCGGTCTGGGCCGGGCCGAGGGCAAGCGCGAGTTGGCGGAATTGATTTTCCGGTTGCAACCAGCTTTCCGCCACGCCGCTCACTAGCTTCACGATATTCTCCGTTGGCCGTTCGGCGAGGTAACGCTGGCGATTGCGCTTCAGCGTCTGGCACGCTTCAGTGACCATCGCCGGTGTGAGCGTCGCTTCCAGCGGCAAATCGGCGAGAAAATAATTTGGGAGATTCATACCGTTTTAACGCTTCAACGCTTTAACGACTTCCCCTTCGTCCAGGTGTTCACGTTTCCGAATCGCGTGCAGGCATGGCAAACCGAGCAACGACGCCACCACCAGCCCGGCCAGCGCGCCGTAGAGCGTGAAGTAACTGGCCGGTTCGTGCGCGGCGTCGCCCATGCGTTTGACTTCGTTGCCGACGATCCAGTGCGAGAGGTTGCCGATCAGTCCGCCCACGGTGATGAACAGGCCGAACACCCGTCCGCGCACTGCGTCCGGCACCGATTGCATGAGCGCCGCCTCCACCATCGGATAACTCGCCATGAAGAAAAATCCGTAAACCAGATAAGCCGGGATCGTCCAGACCGTTGGCACGTGCGGAAAAACGGCCACCAGCACGGCGGCAACCAACAGCACCAGCGCCGTCCACCGTTTGCGCCCGCGGTCGCTCAGGCTGCCAAAGAGCGGATTGCTCACCGCACTGGCCAGAAAAAGCCCGCTCAACGTCAGCCCGGCCAGCTCGGTGTCGTAGCCGTGGGCTTGCTGCAGGAAAAGCGAACCCAGACTGCCCATGCTCGCCCCGGTGAAGTCACGCAAACTGAACGCGAAGGCCATGGCAAAAAACCAGAGCCACAAGGCGGTCGTGGGGAACAGTTTTGAGTGTGGCGTTGGATCGGCTTCGGAGGTCGCGCGCGGCGTTTCGTCTGTTGCCAGCCACGCAAACAGTCCCGCAACCACGATGCCGAGCAAACCGAGTTCGAGCACGGGTTGTCGCCACGCTGCGGCGCCGAGCGAGGGTTCAAGGGATGCCGCGCGCCAGCCGGCGAACAGCGGCCCGGCAAAAAATCCCACGCTCGCGCCGATGCCTGTCAGCCCAAGCGCCTTGCCTGTGTTGGTGGGAAACAAGCGCGCCACCATTGCCGTGGCCGCCGGGTGATAAAAACTGCCGCCCACCCCGGCCACGATCAAAGCGGCGACGGCCCAGGTAAAATTCGGCGCAAACGCGAGGGCGACAAAGCCCAGCCCGTTGATGAGCAATCCGTAACCGAGCAGCTTCCGGCGGTTCACGCGGTCGGCCAGAACGCCCAACCCGTAACTCGGCACGATGTAGGCGATCATCAAGATCGTCACCAGCGACGTTGCCTGCGCAACGCTGGCAAATTTGAAATCGCGCTGGATCAGCAGATACAACGGCATCAACGCGACCTGATAGACGTGGGTGAACGCGTGCAGCGCGCCCACCAGCCAGAGCGTGCGTTTTTTGTGTTGGGCGTCGGCGCTCATGAATTCACCGCCATCAGCGAGCAACCGCGCGGTTCGGCAGTTGCGGCGCGACCGAGCAATTCGAATCCGTCACCGCGACGGATGCCCAAATCTTCCGTTTGAATGGCCAGCACGGAAAACACGTTGGCCAGATCGAACACGCGAATCAAACCCGTTTCGCCTTCGCCGACCTCAAGCCCCGTTTCAGGTGAAATGATTTGAACGCGCGCCCACGGCGGGAAGTGGAAGTGCCGGGTGACGGGTGACGGGTGACGCGATACGTTCTCATCACTCGTCACTCGACACCTGTCACCCGACGCGCGGTCGTAAGCCTGGGAACCCAACTCACTCATGCCGTATTCGCAGATGATGTGCGATGGCGGAATGCCGAGCCATTGCGTGATGAGTGCGTGCAGTCGGGCTTTCGGCAGAATGCGCGAGCGGCCTTTGTAGCCGCCGGTTTCCAGCACGCGCGAGCCGGGCGGAAGTTCAACCTGCCAGTGTCGCTCCGCCAATCCGTCCAGCAACTGCACGAATGAAAACGCCGCGCCGAGCAGGGCCAGCGGTATTTTGCAAGCACACGCGGCGCGCAATGCTGCAAGCGCCGCGTCGAGATCCAGCGACCATGAGCCGTCAGCTTCACTGCGGCCGACAAAAGCGCGATTGTCCGCCCGCAGTTCGCGTCGGACGACCTCGAACATGTGCACGAGCGAAGAGTGGAGAGCTTGCGCTGGCGGTGGAGTCAGAGTGATCAATCTGAGATTTGGGATGTCAGATTTAATATCCGGCAGCAGGTGCGATCGAACCCAAGGCAGGAGCGACGCCTCGTAAAGCGCCAACGATTCCGAGTTGTGAAAATGCCGGCTGGGACGTTGGCCGGAGGTGCCGCTGGAATGAAAAACGGCGGTGCGTTCCGCGGCAGGCAGACAAGTCAACTCGAACTCTTTGAACGCCGCAGTCGGCACGGCGGGAATTTGTGTCCAGTGTGTTACCGCTTCCGGCGTGGCGCGACGGGCTTCGCAGATTCGGCGGTAAGCGGCGTTGCGGACGAACTGAAGCGCAAAGAGTTCGAGCGCGAGGCCGGCAAAACCCTTTTCGTAGTCGCCGACCACGTCGGCTGTGACGGGCGTCGAAAACGTGATGAACTCGCGCAGTCGCGCGGCGAAGTTGGCCAGTTCGGAGGTCATGCGGTTTTTAATTTCTCAACGTCAGGCTGGTTTTCCGCCACAGCCCGGGCCGAGATTCTACGGCCTCGGCGACCCACTGCAAGCAGCGGTTTCGGTGGGTTTCGGTGGGTTGGTGGGTTCGGTAAGCCACGGCCTGCCGGTTTTGGGTCAACAAGCCCGCGTCAGCGGGCCATCTGGCGGGGAAAACCGGCCACGCCGACCCGGCTGCGCAAGCAACCCTGAAGAAACCTAAAAAACACTGTCAAAACTCTTTAGAAATGTCCTATTGTTAACTCACGAGAGAATGTCCTCTTGTTGGTTTGTTGTTTGTGGTTCTGTTCCCCCGGCTGGCGGGGC
>JALOTT010000371.1 GCA_025457745.1 Verrucomicrobiota bacterium | reverse complement strand
ACTCTACCGCACTCTGCGTGAAAAAAACAGCCCCCGCGATGGCGCGGCGACTGCGTTTCAGATTCATCTTACTTTTTCAACGTTTTCAACAGTTGGTCACGGTCATGCACCCGATCATAAAGTTCAGTGCGAATTTCTTTGCCGGTAATGTCATTTCTTGTCCGCTTCAAGAACTCGCGAAAATCGTTATTCATCGCGAGTTTGTTGATGGCATCCCAGTCAAGATATTCCCGGTATTTGGCAGGATATAGCACTTCCGTTGAGTCTGGGTCTTCGATGTCGAGCGCGATAATTCCGATGCCAAACGAGGTGGACAGTCTTTGGAGTTCGGAAAGAAATTCTTCGTCCCGTGAAATGTCTGCGGCCACCAAGTATCCTTCGTTCGCCCAAGAGGAGTTGGAGACTGTTTGGAAGAATGACGCGCGCAGATTGCTAAAAGTTAGTTCCCGTTTTACCTCGAAGGAAAAGAGTTTGACCGAAATTTTTCCAATAGTGGCTCCAAACTCCATCACTTCTGGCCTCCACTCGTCCAGGGGAAAATAGCAGCCAACAATATCGGGGTGAACCCACTCACCAAATTCCTTCTTGGCCGATTTGGAATGATTGATTGTCTTGCAAAACGCTTTGAGCGAATACTGCGCGTGATAGACGAGGAAAGGGTGCAGGTCGCGTTCTAGGTAATGTAGTTTCTTTGTGGACACTGGCTCCAACTCCGATTTCTCGATAAGTTTCTCCAACTCCGTGTCCTTGACCAGATCGCGCAGAAAGAAACGTCGGGGGCGAGATCCCATTTTCACGAACGCGGAATCTTTATTGTCCCGCATATCTACATACATGCGTGCGCCCAAAGTAGCCATAGGCGTCTTGCCTGTTGCTCGCACCATGCTCGTGTAGCCCTTTGCCTGAGCTGCCTGCCAGATTTCTTCGACAGACAAGGGTTTGTTCTCCTCCTGGAGAACTCGCTCAGCCAAATCTAAAAATGTGAAAACAGCCATAGGTCATTCTACCTTTAGTCTTTTGACTCATCCTTCCCCATCGCCCGCTTCAGCGCGGGGACTTGTTCGAGCAACTTTTCAAACTTCACGCCGGTCAAACTCTCCAGCACCGGCGGAAGTTGCGCGATGATTTGGGTCACGTCGCCGGTCAGCTTACTCGCGCCGCCACCAGGGCCGTTGCCGGAATTGATGATGACCATCTTCTCCATCTTGGCCAGCGGCTCGCTGATCCGGCCTGCCACTTCGGGTAGCACGCGTACGATCATTTCGATGACCGCCGCTTCGTTGTATTGCTTGAACGATTCAGCCTTGGCCTGCATCGCGGAAGCCGTCGCCTTGCCCTGCGCTTCAATGACAGCGGCCTCGGCCAGACCGCGGGCCTTGTTCGCTTCGGCCTCGGCGATGCCCGTGGCCTTGGCCACGTCGGCGTTGGCAAAACCTTTGGCCTTGGTGGCGGACGCGGCACCAGCGGCTTCGGTTTCGAGTTGGAATTTCGTGGCGTTGGCGAGCGTCTCGACCTTGTAGCGTTCAGCGTCGGCGGGCTTCTGGACGTTGGCTTCGAGTTCCCGCTGCTTGCGGAGAATTTCCTGCTGCTGCAACTCGATCTGCTTTTGCTTGGCGACGATTTCCACCTGGACTTCCTCGGCCTTCACGAGCTGGCCGGTCTTGTATTTCTGCAAATCGTAGGCGAGGTCGGCCTCGGCTTTCTTCTGGTTCACCGTAGCCTGATAACCCGCGACGTTGGACTGATAATCGCGCTGGGCTTCGGCAATCTTCGAATCGGCGGCGAACTTGGCCTCCTGCCCTGCCTGCGTGGCTTGCGAGGACTTGATCATCGCGTCGCGGTCGGCTTCAGCCTGGGCGATCTGCGCGTCGCGCTTTACCTGGGCGATGCGCGGTTTTCCCAGCGCGTCGAGATAACCCTGCGTGTCACGGATGTCGCGAATCGTGAAACTGATGATGGTCAAACCCATGTTCGCCATGTCGCCCGCCGCAACTTCCTGCACCTTCGAGGCGAAGGCATCGCGGTTCTGGTAAATGTCCTCGACGGTCATCGTACCGAGGATCGCGCGCAAATGGCCTTCCAACGTCTGCGTGGCGATGTTCTTGATCTCATCAACACCCTTGCTGAGAAACTGCTCGGCCGACGTGGAGATGGAAATGTCGTCGCCCTTCACCTTGACCTGCGCGACGCCGTCCACTTTCACCGGCACGCCCTTGCTCGTATAGACTTCGGGCGTCTGCACATCAATCGTGAGCAGTTCGAGCGAAAGGATGTCCACCTTCTCGAACACCGGCCACACGAACACGCCGCCGCCTTTGACGATGCGGAAGCCGACATCGCGCGCGTTGCCGTCCGGATCGGTGATGCGGTGTTTGCGGCCGGAAATGACGAGCACTTGGTTCGGGCCGACTTTCGTGTAACGGCTGGCCCAGATGCCGATAAAGATGAACAGGACGAGCAGGGACGCCGCGACGCCCCCGATGACCATTATCGTATTGCTGACTTCAGCGAACATGGGTTGAATCTGCATAGTATGGGGTCTTTCTTTTTGAGTGGTTGTGGTAATTATTCAGGGGACTATCTTGACGTAAAACTGCGTGCCAGAGATTCGTGAAATCTTGACGGGCTTGCCGGAAGCCACCGGTTTGCCGTCTTCCGTTCGTGCGGGCGCGGTGTAACGGCTGCCACCCTGGACATAGGCAATTTCTCCAACGCCATTCTCGGGAATGGGAGTGATGATGGAAGCTGTTTGCCCGACCAACGAACCGACGCGCGATTCGCTGGAGCTTTGGGTCCGTTTGAACATGGCGTTGAATACGTAAAACGCCACGCCCGCCATTACGGATCCCGCCAAGGCTGAAAGCGGCGCACTCGCCCAAACGCTGCTGGTGGCTTCAATCCGGCTCAACACCAGGCCACACGCGCCGAATGCCGTGATGAAGCACGCAAGCACCGTCGGGCTGAAAAACGAAACGCCCGGCACGCCGGAATCATCGAAACCGGCCTCGGCGTGGCCGCCCGTCCCCACATCCATGCCGTCGTGTCCGCCAAAGAGATGACCGGCAACGGCGCTGATGATGGTGAACACAAGACCGACGACCAGGCAGATCAAATAGAGAATCATAGTTCCTCGCTGAATTGTTTGCCGGTCAAAGTAAAAGCCCAAGCGGCCAGTCTAGCAAGCAGGAAACGAGATCAACCGCCACGTCACCAAGCCTACCGCAATCAAGGGTGGGTGGCTCGCCCGCGTTCGACCTGGCGCGGATTCCGTGGTTGATCAGGTTGCGTTCCATATTCCGCGTGCATCAAACGACAAAACGGCGCGCGGCGCACCTATAATTTGCCGGGGCGTTTGGAACGCGCAGGAGAAACCACCAATCAACACGAATGGAATTTTGCAGGTAGGGCGTGTCACTCCGTGCGCGCCGATTGTGCAAAAACACACCCCGGCGCGCACGGAGTGACGCGCCCTACCACCAGCAGTTGGTGTTCATTCGTGGTTGAAATCCTTCGGACTTTTTCGCATCGTGCGCCCATGCAATCGCACGAACTGTTACGCGAGGTATTTCAGAAAACCAGCGCCAAACAAGTCGCCGCCGACCTCGGCCTCTCGCTTTCGATGATTTACAAGTGGGCCGAGCCGGATGAAGGCGACGGCAGCGGCTCGGTCAATCCGCTCGACCGCGTCGAGGCGTTGATCCGCAGCACCAACGACCCGCGCCTCGTGCAATGGATTTGCCAGCGCGCCGGCGGGTTTTTCATCCGCAACCCCAAGACCACCAACCCGCATCCTGATTATCTGATTCCCGCTACGAACGAGATCGTGCAGGAATTCGCCGACCTGCTGGCCGTGATCGCGACGGCGGCGGCGGACAATCAAATCACCCAAAAGGAATCCGAGAAGATTCGCGCGCGGTGGGAGGAGTTGAAGACGGTCACGGAAACTTTCGTGGCCTGTTGTGAGGAGGGAAACTTTTCGGCTTTGAAGGAGAAGCAGGCGAGGCTCGGTTCGGAAAGAACGTAAGCACGCTCGCGCGTCGCCACGGTAGGGCGCGTCACTCCGTGCGCGCCGGCGTTCAGTCCATTCGACACCACGGCGCGCACGGAGTGACGCGCCCTACCCTCCCGTCGAAATCGCTGGCTCAGAACTTCACGTCAACGCCTCGCTGCTCAACTTCACTTTGAGGCGCGCGGTCTGGCCGGGCGGCAAGGTGATTCCATTCAGTGCCACATTGCCGGATTCCACGCAAAGCATTTGCCGATATTCCTCGTCGCCGAAATCCTGCATCGCTTTCGCCTTCTCAATCC
>JALOTT010000049.1 GCA_025457745.1 Verrucomicrobiota bacterium | reverse complement strand
TGACGAAACGTGCAGGCATGAAGGTTGGATCCTTCCTGCCCCTTTTTGTTCAAAACATTCTCAAAAATCTTTCTGCGGCTAAGTCCGACAGTCTGCTAGAAGTTTGGGACGCGGGTGGAACACGTTCCTACCAAATGCGAAGGGAGGTTCATGGGGAGAGCGCGTTTTTAGAAAAAGGATTTGTAATTTCCCTTGAGCTTTGAGCTTTGAACTTTGAGGTTAGTCCGAGATGAAGCAAGAAACACACAGCCTCAAGCTTTCGCCCGCCGACTTGCAACTCGAAGTCGAGCGCGGCACGCGCCTCCAGGACGTTCTCTTCGGACAGGGCGTGGAATTTCCCTGCGGTGGACGCGGGCGCTGCAAAGGTTGTCGCGTGAAAGTGCTGCGCGGCGCTTTGGACGTCACCGCCGAGGAAAAGAAACTGCTCACCCGCGCCGAACTCGACGCCGGCTGGCGGTTGGCCTGCCGCCATTCCCTCAACGGCGATCTCGAACTGGAACTGGCGCAATGGGAGATGTCCGTCTTGAGCGACGAGTCCAAGTTCGCGTTCACGCCGCGCGAAGGCTTGAGCGTGGCCATTGACCTGGGCACGACGACCATCGCCGCCCAGCTTCTCGACTTGCGAACCGGCAACGTGCTCGGCGTGCGGACCTCGCTCAACGCGCAGGCCCGCCACGGCGGCGACATCATGAGCCGGGTGGAGTTCGCGCTGCACGGTGGGCAGGCGGAATTGCAGCGTCTCGTGCGCGAGCAATTGGGCGAAATGGTTGCTCAACTTTTGGAGGGGAGCGCGTGCAAGCCCCGTAGCCGCCGACGTGAGGAGGCGGACGCCCGCGAGTTAGTTTCCAATCCGCTTCCTCACGTCAGCGGCTGCGAGGAATTGAAACGCATAGTCATCGTGGGCAACACGGTTATGCACCACCTCTTTTGTGGCATTAACATCGCACCACTCTCGGTGTATCCGTTCGAGCCGACGCAGGCGGGCCGGGTCAGACTTGCGCCGCGAGATCTGGGTTGGAATCTGCCGGACGCCGCAGTTGTTGAATTTCTTCCCTGTCTCGGCGGTTTCGTTGGCTCGGACATTCTCGCCGGCATCGTGGCCACCGGCTTGCACGAAAGCCTTGAACTGATGGCGTTGATGGACCTCGGCACGAACGGTGAAGTGGTTGTCGGCAATCGGGAGCGGATGCTTTGCACCTCGACGGCAGCCGGCCCGGCGTTCGAGGGCGCGCGCATCTCGATGGGCATGAGGGCCTCGACCGGCGCCATTAGCGCGGTGCAGGTGGAGAACAATTCCATCAGCTGCCGCGTGATTGGCGGTGGCGAACCGCGCGGTTTGTGCGGCAGCGGCCTAGTGGACGCCGTGGCGGCGGGCCTCGAACTGGAATGGATTCATCCCAGCGGCCGCATGGCCAACCGTAAGGAGATTCCACTGGCCGGGCCGGTGCTTCTTTCCGCGACCGATGTGCGCGAACTGCAACTCGCCAAAGGCGCCATCGCTGCCGGACTGCGAATGCTCACCGCCAGATTGGGCGCGTCGCTGGAAGACATTGAACAGCTTCATCTGGCCGGGGCGTTCGGCAATTACATCACCCACGCCAGCGCGCAACGCATCGGCCTGCTGCGCGTGCCCTTGAACCGGGTTACGGCGGCTGGCAACGCGGCCTTGCACGGCGCGAAGCGGGCGCTGTTCGAGGAAGCGGCGCCTTGGGACGCCACCGCGAAACGTGTCGAGCACCTGGCACTGAACGAAGACCCAGACTTCCACGACATCTACGCCGAAGAAATGCGGTTTCCGGGTTAGCCATCCAATACAGCATCCTTGAAAAGCGACGCGTTTCAAATTTGCGTTGACCAATTTTTGACTCCACCTAACCTCACGCTGTCAACCCACTCAAACGCACTAAAAATTATGAATCCGATGGTTCCGCTCATCAGTTCAGGTGTCGCTGGTCCGCTGGGCGCATTGCACCTGCCGCGGCTTTGGCTCAAGGTCTCACTTGAGGTGGTCGGCAAACTCGCCCCGGGCTATCCGGGCGCGGGCAAAGGCTACGACCAGATGGTCATTGACGGCTTGGGCCTCCAGCGCGAGGCGGTTCTCGGTTTCATCAAGAACAGCAAGCCCACCTACCCGCAATTCGAGGCCTGGGTCAAAAAGAACGGCACGAAGGCGGACAAGACTTCGATAGAAAAACTCAACGCCGCCATCCGCGGCTACAACCACGACGACGCCACGCGCAAGGCGATTCTCGCCGCCAACGGCCTCCCCGACGATGCCAGCGCGCCGAAAGACGCCATCAGTCTCAACAACCTGGACGATTGGAAGGAATTCTACGAGGCGGTGTTGAAGTAGCGAGGCGGCCGTGTTGACGGATGGGCGCGGCGCACGCAAAGCGGCGGAGCGCGAACAGCCATGTCCGCGGGGCGCTACAGCCGCCAACCCTCGACCAAATTGATGGTGTTGGATTTCGCGGACTCAGCGGTCCGCGCTCCGTAGAGTTGCAGTTTGCAAACCTGCGCCGCAGCGTTACCTTTGCCTTGTGAACAATGAATTTTCCGTGGCGGCGCATTGGGCCAAAGGCTTCGACGAAGCGGGCCTTCAGCAATGGGCGGAAGATTTGCGCCGCCAACTGCCCGCGCCGGAGATTTCGCTCGGGTTGGTGTTCATGTCGCCCGCCTTTTTCCCGCAGGCAAAACAGGTCTTGGAAATTCTTCGCGTCCATGCGCGGGTGCCGTTGCTGGCCGGCTGTTCGAGCCAGAGTCTCATCGCCGGCGGAAGGGAACTGGAAGACGATTCGGGTCTGGTCCTCGCGCTCCATGCGCTCCCCGGCGCGGAATTAACAGGCGTTCATTTCGCGCAATCCCAAGTCGAGGAAGCGAACGGCCCTGGTTACTGGCACCTTGAAACCGGCGTGGCGCCAAGCGCGACCAACGGCTGGCTCGCGTTCATTGACCCGTTTCACCTCGACGCGGAGTCGTGGCTGCGCGGCTGGAACGAGGCCTACGCGCCGGCCCCGGTGTTCGGCGGCCTGGCGAGCGGCGTGTTTGCCGACCAGACAACTCAGGTTTATCTGAACGGCGAGGTGTTCGAGGAAGGCGGCGTGGCCATTTCCGTGGGCGGCGACGTGAAACTCGCGGGCGTCATTTCCCAAGGCTGCACGCCCATCGGCGACACGTGGACGCTCACGCGCGTGGAGCAAAACCTGATTCACCAGATCGGCAACCGGCCCGCGTATGCCGTGCTGGCGGACACCGTGAACCAGCTCCCGACGAAGGAACAACGCCAGGCGCGCGGCAATCTGTTCATCGGTCTGGTCGTAAATGAATACCTCGAAGATTTTCATCGCGGGGATTTT
Source organism: Verrucomicrobiota bacterium (assembly GCA_025457745.1). Classification (GTDB taxonomy): domain Bacteria; phylum Verrucomicrobiota; class Verrucomicrobiia; order Limisphaerales; family JADLHS01; genus JALOTT01. The sequence goes on along the minus strand of JALOTT010000049.1, from coordinate 11,223 downwards.
CTTGTGCGCAACCTGCTGGGTGGCGATCCGCAATCCGGCGTGCTCGCGGTGGGCGCGTTGCCGCGGACCGGCCAGACGATTCAATTCCAGCGGCGCGACGCGGCGGCGGCAAACGAGGACATGAGCGAACTGCTCCAGCGGGCGCAGCCGCAACTGGCTGGGACGACGATTTACGGTGGTTGCCTGTGCTGCTGCAACGGGCGCGGCAAAAATCTTTTCGGCTCGCCCGACCACGACGCGCACATGGTGCAGCAACAACTCGGGGGAATCGGGCTGGCCGGCTTCTTCAGCAACGGTGAAATTGGTCCGGTCGGGGATAAGAGCTTTCTTCACGGCTACACCGCATCGCTGGCCTTGTTTGTGAAACGGTGAAATGGTTGAAAGGTTGAAGGGTTAAAGAGCGGGGCGAGGCGTCAAACCGCTTCAACCCGTCACTCTTTTGTTCCAACCAACCGCTCCACCCACCACCGGGAGCGATTTGCGTCAAGCTTTGGTGGCAAAGGGTCGGCGCCGGCCAAGCCCTGGCAACGATCAAAAACAACGCCGCCCCTTCGGACAGCAATCACATTGCTTTGCCCGCCGGTGTTCCTTGGCTAGAATCGTGTGGAGCAGTTGCGGCTAATTTATGATTTGAATGATTTCCGTGGTTGAACCCCGGCCCACCGGCGCCGACTTGGTCGCGCAGGTGGAGGAAATTTTTTCGCCGACGGGCATCCTGTCGCGCGCGAAGAATTTCGAGTTCCGCCCGCAGCAGCAGGAAATGGCCGTGGCGGTGGCGCGAGCGCTGGAGAACCGCGAGCATCTCGCCGTCGAGGCTGGCACCGGCGTAGGCAAATCGTTGGCGTATCTCGTTCCGGCCATTCTTTACGCCTTGGCCAACCGGAAGAAGGCCGTCATTTCCACGCACACGATCAACTTGCAGGAGCAACTCACGGAAAAGGACCTGCCGATGCTCGCGAGCGTGCTCGGCGCGCTGCCTGAGCCGGTGAAGTTCAACTTCACGATGCTCAAGGGCCGCGCGAATTATCTCTGCACGCGGCGGTTGCACAAGGCCGTGCAGCAAGCCGGCAACCTGTTCACCTCGTCCGAAGCCGAGGAGTTGCAACGCATCGCCGAGTGGGCGAAGGAAACCAAGGACGGCAGCCTGTCGGATTTCGACCTCGAACCCGACCCGAAAGTCTGGGCGCAGGTCTGTTCCGAGCGCGGCTTATGTTCGCCGAAGATCTGCGGGTACCAGTCCGACTTCAGCAAGGACCACGACATTTGTTTCTTCCAACGCGCGCGAAATCGCATCCTGTCATCCGACGTGCTCGTCTTGAACCACACGTTGTTCTTCACGTTGCTTGGCGGCATTGAGGAGGAAATCGAGGGCGGCATTTTGTTCAAGAACGACTTCGTGATTTTCGACGAGGCGCACCAGATGGAGCACGTGGCGTCGAAACACATCGGCTTGAGCGTGTCGAGCGGGCAGGTGCGTTACAACCTGAACCGCCTGTGGAATCCGCGCACGGAAAAGGGACTGCTCGCCACGTTGCGCAAGGGCAACGCGGTGAAGCTCGTGGTGGACATCCTGAGCGAGTCGGACAAGTTTTTTGAGAACGTCGAAGCCGCGTGTGATGAACTGAACGAACAGGCCGGCCAATCCCGCTTCGGCTCGGCGGTGAAAGTTTCGCGCCGTGAACGGAAATGGACGGAGCTTCGCATCCGCCGCGCAGAGTTGGTGAAGGACAATCTTACGCTGCCGATCCAAAAACTGCGCGAGGCGGTGAGTGACCTCATCAAGTTGAGCGATGACAAGGACGTTGGGCAGGAACTGGTCGAGTGCAATCGCCGGCTCGGCGAATTAAAAGCCGAAGTGGCGGAATTCTTGAGCCAGGGGGCGGAGGACCACGTGTATTGGGTCGAGCGCACCGGCAAGGCGCAGAAAAGTCTGTCGCTGAACGCCGCGCCGATTGACGTGGCGGATTTCCTGCGCCGACGATTGTTCGAGAGCGACACGAGCATCATCATGACGAGCGCGACGCTGGCGACGACGTGTTCCGTATTGCGTGTTGCGTCAAGTGACGAGGGAGCGTCCCCTCAATACTTGACGCAAAACGCAAAACGCAAAACGCCACCGCGGCGGCGGGGGGGAACGGGCCTGGACTATTTCATCCACCGCATCGGGGCCGAAGCCGCCACGCAACTCCAAGTCGGCACGCCGTTCGATTACGAGCGGCAAATGAAGTTGTTCGTCGTGAGCAAAATGCCCGATCCGCGCGAGACGGGTTACGCGGAAGCGCTGGAACATTGGATTGCGCATTTCGTGAAGCAGACGCACGGCAAGGCATTCGTGCTGTTCACGAATTACAAGCTGATGCGGGAACTCGGCGAACGGATGCAGCCGTTCTTCGACAAGCTGGGCGTTGCGTGTTTCATTCAAGGCACCGGCACGCCGCGCTCAACGATGCTGGAGAAATTCAAGGACGACGTGGATTCGGTGCTCTTCGGCACGGACAGCTTCTGGCAGGGCGTGGACGTCCCGGGCGAGGCGTTGAGCAACGTCATCATCACGCGCCTGCCGTTCGCCGTGCCGGACCATCCGCTCATCGAGGCGCGCATCGAAGCAATTGAAGCGCGGGGTGGAAATTCTTTCGGCGAATTCTCATTGCCCGAGGCGATCCTGAAATTCCGCCAGGGCGTGGGGCGATTGATTCGCACCAAGACCGACACCGGGATCATTGTCGTGCTGGACAACCGCATTTTGGCCAAGAAATACGGGCAATCCTTTCTTGATGCCCTGCCGAAATGCCCGGTGGAAATTGTGTAGGACAGGCGTCGCGCCTGTCTCCATCTGAAAAGGAAAAGAAGTTAGAGACAGGCGCGCCGCCTGTCCTACGCTGCTTCGGTGACCGTCCGTTCGGCTTCGCATCTCCGCGAGGGGAAATATTCGGCGGAAAACGTGTGAACAAGCGGCGAACAAGTCGCGGCCCAGAAACCAAAAAGTCACTTGTCAGAATTAAACAACGGGGTAAGTTGGACGCGTTAGAACAAAAACCGGGCGTTGGACTTAAAATCGTGTGTGGTCCGACGCCCGCTTTCTTTTCACCACACTTCCACGGGGCCTTTCGGAACAGGAATCTGTTCACGTTGCGTAGAAGCAGGGTCGCGCATGAACGAAGCGACCACCGGCGCGGGACGGAAGCGCGGCAGCAGTTCGCCGTTGTCGTCGAGGAATTGCCGCCGCCAGCGGGTGTAGTTTTCCAACACTTCGTAGAACTCTGCTTTGGTGGAAACCTGCACGACGCGCTTGTTGAATTCGTGGCACGGGCCGAACCGCTTGGCATACCACGGTGCAACTTTTCGGAACATCCGGCAGCCAAGCTCCTCGCCGAAAACTTCAATCATTAAATCCAGATGCCGGCGCATCACGCGAACGCGCTCGTTGAAGGAAGGTTCTGGTAAAGTAGGACAGGCGTCGCGCCTGTCTCCATTTTCATTTAGAATTTCAGAGACAGGCGCGACGCCTGTCCTGTTTTTAAGGAACTCCAACGTCCGCCGAAAAATCCACGGGTCATAAAACGACCCGCGTCCGATGCTCACGCCAGCGCAGCCGGTTTCATCCAACATCTTCTCCGCCGCCTGTGGTGTGATGACGTCGCCGTTGCCGATGACGGGAATGGTTTTCACGGCTTCCACCACCTTGCGGATGCCCGCGAGATTCACCGTGCCGCCGAATCCTTGCTGTCGCGTGCGACCGTGGACAAAGATTGCCGCCACGCCCACGTCTTCGAGCGCGCGGGCCAGGTCGGGCGCGGTGATATTCTGGTCGTCCCAACCGAGCCGCATCTTGGCGGTGACGGGAATTTTCACGGCGTCCACCATGCCTTTGACCAGCGACGAGGTTTTGGCCAGCTCGGTCATCATCGCCGAACCGCCGCCCACATTGCAGACCTTGCGGACGGGACAGCCCATGTTGATATCCACGGACGCGACGCCGATGGATTCGAGGCACGCCGCCGCGTCGCGCATTTCCTCCAGCACGCTACCGAAGAGTTGCACGGCCAACGGTGAATCAGCCGGCCGGGTTTCAATGAGTTTGAAAGCCTTCTCCCTTTTTTCGAGGAGCGACCGGGCGTTGACGAGGTCGGTGGTACACAGCCCCACGCCGCCAATTTCTCGCACGACGAGACGGAATGGCAGGTTGGTGTATCCCGCCAGCGGCGAGAGAAACAAATTTGATTTGAGCGTCAGCGAACCGATCCGCATCAGACCCACTATAATCAGAATGGGAGCGTTGGCACACAAAAGCTTTGTCGTGCGCGTCTCGACATTCCGTCCGGCCACGCTAAATTTTCGGCATGGCTGAGACGATAGTGTTGCCCGATATCGAGCGCGAGGAAGAGACGGGGTCGAAATCTGATTTGGAACCGGCGTGGCTGGTCATTTGCTGGAATGATCCGGTCAACCTCATGACTTACGTTACACACGTGTTTCAGGCCGTGTTCGGCTGGAATCGGCAGAAGGCGGAGTTTCACATGCTGCAGGTCCATCGGCAGGGCAAGAGCATGCTGGCGCGCACGACGATGGAAAAGGCCGAGCACTACGTCCACCAACTTCAGAAATACACCCTGCACGCCACCATGGAGCGCGAATCGTGAAACTTCTCCGCGCCGGCAAGAACGGTCACGTCTTTCATCTCGGCCAACGCGAGAAGCAACTGCTGCTCGAAACCCTCAAACTCTACCCGCTCGTTCCCGCAGCGCACCATCGCTTGAGCAAAGCTGGCAAAGGGCCAAACGCGGACGAGGACCAGCGCATCCTCGAAGAAGCCCTCGCCGAACAGCGACAGGAAAATCGCCGGCAGGTTCTGGCGATGCTGAACGAACCACAACGCTTTCGCGAAAAGAAATCCGGCTTTGAACTCACGCTCACGCCCGCGCAGGTCGAGTGGCTGCTGCAGGTGCTCAACGATGTGCGGGTGGGCAGTTGGCTGACGCTCGGCGAACCGGAGCCAGGCGAAGAACCCGAGCTCACGAAGCAGAATGTGAAATATCACGTCGCGATGGAACTGTGCGGGTTGTTCGAGTCCGCGCTGCTGGTGGCGCTGGGTGTGAGCGAGTCACCGCGGTGGGCCGGTGATTGAAAGCGTTGTCCGATGCCTGCGATTCTCGACCAACGCGTGCGCTTTCCCGACCCCCGCACGGCGGATGGTGAGGGTTTGGTGGCCATCGGCGGCGACTTGTCCGCGCCGCGGCTGCGGCTGGCGTATCGGCGCGGGATTTTTCCGTGGACGTTTAATCCCATTACGTGGTGGTCGCCCGACCCGCGCGCGATTTTTGAGCAGGAACAATTCCACGTTTCGCGCAGCCTCGCGAAGTTCGTCCGCCAGCAGCCGTTTGAAATCACCCGCGACCGCGCGTTTCGCCGGGTCATGCAAGGCTGCGCCGCGCCCGGCCGCGGGCAAACCTGGATCACGCCGGAGTTCATCGAAGCCTACGCGCGTCTGCACGAGCAGGGCCACGCCCACAGCGTCGAGTGCTGGCGCGCGGGCGAACTGGTCGGCGGCATCTACGGCGTGAGCCTCGGCGGATTCTTCGCCGGCGAATCCATGTTCCACCGCGCCACGAATGCCTCGAAGGTGGCGCTCTGTCATCTCGTCGGGCATTTGCGGGCGCGGGGTTTCGCGCTGTTCGACATTCAGATGATCACGCCGGCCACCCGGCAACTCGGCGCGGTGGAGATTAAGCGCGAAGATTATTTGAAAAGGCTCAGGGTGGCGGTGGCGATGGAGTGCGAGTTTTAGCGCCAGGTGTAAATCTTCGCCCGCATTGTAATTGCACTGGTTCTCGCCGGTGCGTAGGCTGCGCACAAATCGAAAAGCTATGAAAAAAATTGCCATCGGATGTGGAATACTGGTCGTCCTCGCCATCATTGTTTTGTTCGTCGTCGTGTTGGCAGGCGGCAGCTACAACCGGCTCGTCAAACTGTCGCAAGGCGTGGACGCGCAATGGGCGCAGGTGCAGAATGTCTATCAGCGCCGCGCCGACCTCATCCCGAATCTCGTCGCCACCGTTTCGGGCGCGGCGAATTTTGAGAAATCCACGCTCACGGAAATCACCGCCGCGCGAGCTTCGGTCGGCCAGGTCAAAATTGACCCGAACAGCGCGCCGAACGACCCGGCCAAGCTGGCTGAGTTTGAAAAGGCGCAAGGCGCGCTGTCGTCAGCGCTGTCGCGATTGCTGGTGGTCGTGGAGCGCTATCCTGATTAGAAAGCGACCGCCAATTTCCGCGATTTGCAAGCACAACTCGAGGGTACGGAGAATCGCATCAGTGTCGAACGCGGTCGTTTCAACGAAGCGGTGCAAGGCTACAATACGGCGGTCAAATCATTCCCCGCCGTGTTCTACGCCGGGATGCTTGGGTTCAATGCGAAACCGTACTTCGCCGCGGCTGCCGGTGCGGAAACGCCACCCAAAGTGCAGTTTGATTTCGGCAAACCCACGCCCGTGCCGGCAAAACCTTGACGCGGTGAAAAGTTTTTCCACGCTACTGCTGTTGGTCTGCTGCTTCACGGCGTCCGTCGGCGAAGTCATCCCGCCAGCGCCCAAACAATATTTCAACGACTATGCGAACGTCGTTTCGCCGGCGACTGCCGCGAGCCTGAAAAAGAAGCTGGAGGATTTTGAACGCGAAACCCCGAACCAGATCCTCGTCACGGTCTTTCCAAAGATGCAGTCGGACTCCTCGATTGAGGACTATACCGTGCGCGTGGCGCAGTCGTGGAAGGTCGGGCAGAAGGGAAAAAATAACGGCGCAGTGCTGTTCGTTTTCATCCAGGACCGCAAGATGTATCTGCAAGTCGGCTACGGGTTGGAGGGCGCGCTGCCCGACGCGCTCGGCAAACGTATCATCGAGGACGAAATCAAGCCGCATTTCAAGAACGGCGACTTCGACGGTGGGCTAAGCGCGGGCGTGAGCGCCATCCTCGCGGCGGCCAAAGGTGAATACAAAGGCACGGGCCGGACGGTGGCGGATCACACGCCCATCCATTCACCGGCGCCCGATCTGTTCTCTTTCTTTCCCTTCTTCATCGTGGCTGCGATTTTCGTTCTATTTGTCTTCCTCAGTTGGAAGGTGCGGTCACATGGAGGCAATTGGCACGGGTGGACAATCAGCAGCGGGGGCTTTTCAGGTGGTGGCTGGAGTGGCGGTGGTGGTGGATTTTCGTCCGGAGGTGGCGGCGGTTTCTCGGGTGGCGGCGGCAGTTTCGGCGGCGGCGGCGCGGGAGGAAGTTGGTAGGCCATGAACGCAAAAGCATTTTTCAAACAACTTCGCCACGACGACATCGTCGCTGCGATCCGCGAGGCCGAGCGGAAAACCTCGGGCGAGATCCGCGTGTTCATCAGCCACAAGAAAATCCAGTCGGCGGTCGCAGCGGCGCAGGCAGCGTTCGCGCATTTGGGAATGGCAATAACCAGCGAACGAAACGGGGTGTTGATCTTCGTGTCGCCGCGCACGCAGAAATTCGCCGTTATCGGCGACGCAGGCGTACATAATCGGTGCGGCGACGAATTCTGGCAGTCCCTGGCCGCAGAAATGACTGGTCACTTCAAGAGATCCGAGTTCAGTCAGGGCATCATCCACGGCGTGCACAAAGCCGGCGAACTATTGGCCCAACACTTTCCCCACCGGCGCGGCGACCGCAACGAATTGCCGAACCGCATAGCCCACGACTGAGTTGGGCGGCGGCGCGCGAATAGTTTCGTCGCACCCGGAAGCGTTCAGTCCAGCTTCCGAGACCAGCGAGCGAGGGCCTGCTTACTCAGCCCGATCCAACGCTGGCTGGAAACCAAACTTTTTTGCCAGCGCGAGCGAAGTGTTGAGGGACTTGACTCCCGCAGTACAGGTCGGATCGGAGAGCGAGGCGGCGGCGAGGCATACGCCGGTAAGGAGACAGCGTTTCACTTCCCAACCTTCGTGCAGGGCGAACAACACCCCGGCGCAAAACGCGTCGCCCGCGCCCGCCGTGCCGGCGATGTATTTTGGCGGGAGCTTGAGCGAGGGTTGCCACCCGTCGTCGCCGCGGCGCGTGCGCGCAAAGGCGCCTTCGGGAAAATGAATCACCACCAGTTCGCGCACGCCTTGTTGCAGGAGCGCGCCGGCCGCGTGGCGCAACGCCACCGTGTCCAGCCGTCCGTCCGGCGTGCGAATTTTGAAGCCGGTAGTTTTCCCGGCTTCGATCTCGTTGAGGATGCAGTAATCCACGTGTTTGAGGACGGGGGTGACGATTCGGGCGAAGCGGTTGCTGTCCTCGCTGACCACGTCAACGCTGGTTTTGAGGCCGGCGGCCTGCGCGGCGGCGAGGAGGCGGGCGGCTTTCGTGCCGAACTTCTCGTCCGCTTCATCGAGCGCGTCCAGCAACAGCAGGTAGGCGAGATGAAAAATACGCGCTTTGATTTTTTTGAAGTCAAGGTTCTCGCCGCGCCACAGCGCGTTGGCGCCGCGCGCGTGGAAAAAAGTTCGCCGGCCCGACGCTTTTTCCGTCATCACGTCGGTGAACGACGTGGGCGCTTTGGGGGTCTGGCCGAGGGCGCGCGTGTCAATTTTGTGTTTGCGACAGTCGGCCAGGATTTGTTCGCCGAGGGCGTCCTTGCCGACGAGGCCCGCGCCGAACAGCGGGAACGGCGCGCCGGAATGGGCAAGATCCATCAGCACGTTGTAAGGTCCGCCGCCCGTGCCCTGCGACTGGCCGAGGATGTTGCCGAGCTGTTCGGGTTGTGGGTAAACATCAATGATCTTGACCAGGTCAATGATCCAGTTGCCGCCGGCGAGGAGGCCGCGGCGCGGGTGGGAGAATTTTGTTTTCATTGCCGCGTGCCGATGCTGGCCATAGTGAACGAAAATTACGCGGGCCGGACAAGATTTTTTCGCGCACAATACGCGGCCTGCTTGTCCTCGAAAGGTTCTGCTTTCCGGGGACGAGGATGCGAACGGGCAGGAGTCTTCGTAAAAGCTCGAACTATTTCTTTCCAATCCGGCGGCTGTCCGTTTATCGTCAGGCATGGCCGAGCGGCTGCACGAAGGCGAAAGAATCTTCCGGGGCATCCCGGTTTCCACCGGTGTGTGCCGCGGCAAAATCCTCATTCTCGACAAGCCGCGCCACATGGTCGTCCAACGCCAGTTGAGCGACGCCGAAGTGCCCGGCGAATTGGAGCGACTGGACAACACCTTCCGGCAGACCCGCCAGCAGGTTCTCGAAGTGCAGCGCAAAGTCACCGAGAGCGTTGGCGCCGAACAGGGGAGTATCTTCGACGCCCACCTGCTGGTGCTCGAAGACCCCGTGCTGATTGAGGAAACGGTCAAATTGATCCGCGAGCAAAAAATCAACGTCGAGCACGCCTTTCAAACCGTGGCCGAGCGTTACACGACCGCGCTGGCGAACGTGGATGACGAGTATCTGCGTGAACGCGCCAGCGACATGCGGGACGTGACCGCGCGCGTGCTCAACAATTTGATTGGCCACGAGGAAGAAGTGGACCTGCGCCACCTCAAGGAGCCGTGCATCATTATCGCGCACGACCTCACGCCGTCGAAAACCGCGCTGCTGGACCGCCGGCAGGTCCTCGGCTTTGCGACCGACATTGGCAGCAAGACTTCGCACACAGCCATCATGGCGCGTTCGCTGCGCATTCCGGCGGTGGTCGGATTGAAAAACGCGAGCGGGGAACTCAAAACCGGCCAGTTCGTTCTGCTCGACGGCTTCAACGGGGTCGTCGTCATCCATCCCACCGATCAGACGCTGTTCGAATACGGTCAGATCGTCCGCCGGCAGGCCACGCTCGAGGAAAAGTTGCGCGAAGTGGTCGGTCAACCGGCGGTCACGCTCGATAATCATCGCGTTTGTCTCTCGGCCAATGTCGAGCAGGTGGGTGACACCGACGCCGTCAAGGCCGCCGGCGCCGAGGGCATTGGCTTGTTCCGCACGGAATACCTCTTCATCAATCGCGATGCGCCGCCGGGCGAGGAGGAGCAATTCCAGGCTTACCGGCAGGCCGCCGTTGCGCTCAAGCCGCAGCCGGTCGTCATCCGCACCCTCGATCTGGGCGGCGACAAACTGCTCTCGTCGCTCGCCGTGCCGACGGAGATGAATCCGTTCCTTGGCTGGCGGGCGATTCGCTTTTGTCTTGAGCAGGTGGACATTTTCCGCGCCCAGCTTCGCGCCATTTTGCGGGCCAGCGCCGAGGGCAACGTAAAAATGATGTATCCGATGATCTCCGGCCTCGACGAATTGAACCAGGCCAACGCGCTCCTCGCGAAATGCAAGGACGAGTTGCGCGCCGGGAACGTTCCGTTCAACGACCGCATGGAAGTCGGCGCCATGATCGAGACGCCCTCAGCCGCGCTGGTCGCCGATTCGCTGGCCCGGCGCGTGCAATTTTTCAGCCTCGGCACGAATGATTTGATTCAATACACGCTGGCCGTGGACCGGATGAACGAAAAAATCGCGCACCTTTACGAGCCGACGCACCCGGCGATTTTGCGGCTCATCAAGCACACTGCCGACACCGCGCACGCGAATAAGATCTGGGTGAGCGTCTGCGGCGAAATGGCCGGCGACCCGGTGATGGTGCCGCTGCTCATCGGGTTGGGCGTGGATGAATTGAGCGCCACTCCGTCGCTCATCGCGCAAATCAAGTATCTCATCCGCCGGCTAAAAATCACGGAAGCCAGGGAGCTGGCCGCGTTCGCCCTCGAATGCGAATCGCCGTCGGAAATCGCGGCGCGCTGCCAGCAGCTTGTTCAACGGGCCGCGCCGGGTTTGTTTGAGAAGTGAACCACGAATGAACACGAATGGACACGAATGACACGACAAAGCTGCTGCTCAAGGAAGAGGTTTTCCAAATTGTCGGCGCCGCCATCGAAGTTCTGAATCATGTTGGCCATGGCTTTCATGAAAGGCCGTATGAGAACGCCTTGGTCATTGAATTTGGGTTGCGAGACATTCCGTGCCAGCAACAGTGTTCGTTCGAGATGCTCTACAAAGGCCGGCGGATCGGCGAATTCATCCCGGACTTGATCGCGTTCAACTCGGTGATTGTAGATGCGAAAGTCATTGATCGAATCACTGATATCGAGCGTGGTCAGATGTTGAATTATCTATGGATTACGAAACTCCGCGTCGGGGTTATCCTGAACTTCAAGCATCCCAAACTGGAATGGGAGCGCCTAGTTCTCTGATTC